>CAVALS010000051.1:0-2844 GCA_963589385.1 Bacteroidaceae bacterium | reverse complement strand
GGTACGGCAGATCATGGTCAGGAACAGACCAGCGACCGACAGCGGGACGGCGACGGCGATGGCCGCGGTAACGGCCTTGGCCGAATCAGTGGCGCCGCCGTTGAGGGCGAGCACCATGATGATCGAAGAAGCGACCGAGGCCAGAGCGGCGTCAGGCGCGACGGCGGCGCCGACGTTAGCCCAGCCAAGGGCCATCATCTGGAGCGAACCGCCCAGGAGGATGCCCTCCTGAAGGTGACCGGTTACGAGACCGATAAGCGTGCATGCCACGAGCGGCTGATGGAACTGGAACTCATCCAGAATGCCTTCTATACCGGCAAGCAACGCGACAATCGCAACAAGCAGAATAGTGATTGCAGACATGAATCGGACCCTCCTTTACTATGCTTGAGCGGCCAGTTCGGCCTTAGCTTTCTTCAACATGGCGTCGAGATCCTCGGAAGCATCCGAAGGAACCTTGCGGACCTCGAACTTGACGCCCTTGGCCTTGAGGGCCTCGAGGGTCTTAACGTCGTCATCGCCCATAGCGACGGCGTTGGTGACGACGACCTTGCCCTTGGAGTGAGCCATGGAACCGATGTTGACTTCCTTGATGTCGACGCCGGCCTCGATGGCCTTGAGCAGATCCTGCGGATTCTCGAAGAGCAGCATGGCCTTGGTGTCACCAAAGCGCGTGTCCTTGACGACCTCGGCCATCTTCTTGATGGGCACGACGTTGGCATGGACTCCCGGAGGGGCAGCCTGCTCGATCATGGTCTTGCGGAGCTCGTCGTGGGCAACGCCGTCGGAAACCACGATGATGCGGTTGGGGTTGATCTGCTTGGTCCACGTGGTGGCCACCTGACCATGAAGCAGACGGGTGTCGATACGGACGTGGGCGATCTTGATGTGCCCATCGCCGATGACCGTTCCCGGAGGGATGGCGCCTGCAGGAGCAGCGGCGGCCGCAGCCGGCTTCTTCTCCTCGGGCTCCAGAGACTCGGGCTTGACGCGCACGCCAGCCTTAGCCTCAGTCACGAGATGTTTTGCGATCGCATGTGCAGTGTTCTTTGCGTCAAAGCGCTGCGAATATGCCTCGATGAGCATAGGCAGGTTGACACCGGTGACGATAGCCCAGGAATCGTGGCCCTCGATGAGCCCGCTGATCTGGTTGAACGGCGTGCCGCCCCACAGATCAACGAGGAAGAGCACCTGCTCCTGGTCTTCGAAGGAAGCGATTGCTTCCTCGACCTTGGCACGGAAGTCGTCGGGGCCCATGCTCGGCTCGAGCGAGACCACGGCAACAGACGGCTGATCGCCAAAGACCATCGAGCCCGTCTGCTTGATTCCAGCTGCCAAGTCCCCGTGGCTAGCAAGAACAATACTTACCATCACATAACCTCCTTTTTGTCTACGTATTTCCTACACAACATGAAAAGAGTATAGCTGTTTGGTTTGTGGAATTATAGCTAAATTCGTAAAAGGTTGCATTATTTGTTTAAACGTCCAAGTTTGTTACAAATTGATTACGTTGCTGGTTTACAGTTCATCGTTTGCTAAAACGTGATTTGCCAATTGCTTTCAAAGACATACACAAGCGCACTGTTCGTTAATACCGCTTTTAGATGGATCCCAATGCGCCTACGTACCGCTATTTTGTTTAAACAGGCATGACTTGACTATTTGCGCGACTTATACTCTACGAAACTACTCAAAGAAGTTGCGGTGGAATAGTTCTTGTTTAAGAGCCAGAAGGCTGGATTTAGGAATTATTTCACCGCGACTTATAGGGAATCCTAGGCGATGTGGAGGGGGTTGGCGGCGTCGACGGCGTCGGGGACGTCGGAAGGGCCGTCGGGGACAGCGTCTGCCGGGTCCTCGTCGGGGGTCTCGATCTGCTTGATCATGACCTCCTGGCCCTGCAGCAGGTATGTCTCGCCGCTACCGCAATGGGGACAGGTCTTGCCGTGCTCGACCGTCGCGTAGTCGCGGCCGCACACCTTGCAATGCGTCACGGCCTCGACGGGCTCCACAATAAGCTCCGCGCCCTGCGCGATGGGCTTTTTATCTGCCGCCCAGCGCCAAGCGTCGAGCAGCAAGTCGGGAACGACGCCCGAGACCTCGCCCAGCAGCAACGTCACGCTCGAAACGCGACTCACGCCATTGGCGCGCGCCACGTTCTCGACATCGCGAATGATGTGATAGACGATTCCGAGCTCGTGCACTTTTTCCTCCGCCGTTCCCGTTATGACTACTTACTTGCGACCGAACTTAATCTTGATGGCACGCTTGAGCGCGTACTTGCCCAGGCTGGGGAGCTTTTGCTCGTATTTGACCATCGTGGAGCACTCGGGGCGATCGCGATCCAGGTGGATGGCGTCAAACGCGCACTTGGTGGTGCACAGACCGCAGCCGATGCACTTGTTGGGGTCGACGATCGAGGCACCGCAGCCCAAGCAGCGGGCGGTCTCGGCGCGCACCTGCTCCTCGGTAAAGGTCTCGACGTACTCGCTAAAGGGCGCAGCCTTCTCGCGCTCGCGGTCGATATGTGCCACCTCGCGGCTCGCGTTGTCATAGCTCTCAATCACGACATCGTCGCGGTCGAGCGCGGTGTAGCGGCGCTGGTTGCGGCCGATGGTGAGCGTGGAGCCCGGCTGCACAAAGCGATGGATGGAGACAGCGGCCTCGTGACCGGCGGCGATGGCGTCGATGGCAAAGCTCGGACCGGTGTAGACGTCGCCGCCCACAAAGATGTCGGGCTCAGCGGTCTGATAGGTCTGGGGGTCGGCAAGAGCACCCTGGCCGCGGCCGAGCTCCACCTTGGAGCCAGCCAGCAGGTCGCCCCACACAATGGACTGGCCAATC
>CAVALS010000050.1:0-5022 GCA_963589385.1 Bacteroidaceae bacterium | reverse complement strand
CACGCCAGAGACTTGAGCAACCAAGCCGCCTAAAATCAACTGAGGCAGCCCGGCCACCATCGAAGACTTGTCTTCAATGACAATAGAGGCAGCATCCAAGACACGCGAATGGCGCTCTCGATGTGCATCATAGCGGTCGAGCGACACCGTGGGGAACACTATGTCTGCGGTAGTATCACACGCGATATCGACCATCTTGGAAAGGGACTGCGGAGCAAACCACTCATCGGCGTTCATGGCGATGATTTGAGAGCCACGCGAGGCATCAAAACCGGCACGAAGACAAGCACCGCGCTTTGCGTCCTCGACGTCAATCAAATCAATATGGATGTCCCTGTCGGCAGCAACTTGAAGCGAATGGCGCACACCGGGCGCAGCATCGCGGCAGACAACGACAATCTGCAAATCGTAGAGGTCTTGGTTCTGGATACTCTCGAGCGCACGCATCGCATAGCTGGGCGAACCTTCTACCACAAGGATCACCGAAAGTCGCGGATGCGAGCCACGTCGAACCAAGTTATCCGTCCTCTCGACAGCAATGAATCATACCGTGGTTCATGGTACACCCCGGCAATTTAAGCGATGAGACACCGGTTGTATTGCACGCCAAGAACAGATGTTGCACACGCGCAGCCCACAGATGACAGGTGTCGACGCACGACGCGTCGAGCCCTCCCCTAGTCGAGCACGACGAGCTCGGCGGGATCGTAATCCACGCCCATAAACGTAAGGCCGCAGGCAGGAGCCGTGGGGCCCGCAGCGGTACGGTCGCAAGCATCGATAACCTCGCGCATCCACTCGGGTTCACGGCGATGCATGCCAATCTCGACAAGCGTGCCCACGATCGTACGGACCATCGAATGCAGAAACGCATTGCCCTCGATGGTAAACGTCAGGATGTCCTCGCCAAACGCAACCTCATGGCCAAACTCGGCACGCATCACGCAGCGGTGCGTGGGCTTGCCCACAGCAGACGCCACCTTGCAAAAGCTTTTAAAGTCCTGCTCGCCCAAAAGCGCAGGGCAAGCGGCCGCCATCGCATCGACGTCGAGGGGATAGCGATGCCACCACACAGCACCGCGTGACAGCACGGGCCGCGCATCACGATCGGCAATGCGATAGGTATACGTGCGAGAGCGCGCGTCAAAGCGCGCAGAAAAGCCCTTACGAGCCTTGTAGACCTCGTTGATGGCGATATCTTTGGGCAGCAGGGCATCCATAGCCCGCAGCCACCTACGGCGCGTACACGCGAGCTCAGCGTCCGTTACGGGCACGCTGATGTACTGAGCCACGGCATGCACGCCGGCATCGGTACGCCCCGCGCACGTCAGATCGATCGGACGGCGAAGCAGCGTCTCGATGGCTCGACGTAGCTCGCCCGCAACGGTCGTCTGTCCCGGCTGCTCGGCAAATCCGCTATACGACGAGCCATCATAGGCCACACGAAATACGAGCGTGGCGTCAAGCTCGGAAATCGAATTGAAATCAAACGGGGCAGTCATGGGCGCTCCCAACAAACAAGTAACGGTATCGCGACAAAAAAAGAGGGGTACGCGAACGTACCCCTCGAATATAGCCTATGCAGACGGAATGTCTACTCAGCGGTCTCCTCAGCGGGAGCCTCCTCGACAGCCTCGACCTTCTTGGGAGCAGCGGCCTTCTTGGGGGCCGGAGCAGCCTTCTTGGCCTTAGGCGTGCAAGGCTCGGTGACGAGCTCCATGATAACGATGGGAGCGTTGTCGCCCTTGCGGTTACCGAGCTTCATGATGCGGGTGTAACCGCCGTTGCGGTCCTGCCACATGCCCTGGGCAGCCTTGTCGAAGATCTCGGCAACGAGCTGCTTATCGCCGAGCTTGGCGATAGCCAGACGACGAGAGTGCAGGTCGCCCTTCTTGGCCCAAGTGATGATCGGGTCGACGACCGAACGCAGCGCCTTAGCGCGGGTCTCGGTGGTCTTGATGCGGTCGTTCTCGAAGAGGGCCTTAGCAAGGCTCTTCTTCATGGCCTTGGTGTGGCTCGCATCGGTGCCGAGCTTCAGGCCCTTCTTAACGTTGTGACGCATGGTCTAGTTTCTCCTCAAATATGCGAAGCATTAAGCCTTCAGGCTCAGGCCCATGGACTCAAGCTTGTCCTTCACTTCCTCGATCGACTTAACACCGAAGTTACGGATGTTGAGTAGATCGTTCTCCGAGAACTCAACGAGCTGACGGACCGAGTGAATGCTGGCGCGCTTAAGGCAGTTGTAGGAACGGACGGAAAGGTCCAGATCCTCGATCTGCTTGTCCAGCTCGGCGTTGTCGTTGGTGACCTCGGGAGCGAAGATCGAAGCCTCCTCCTCGACCTCGGGGGTCTCGGCAAGGTTCATAAAGGCGGCCATATGCTGGTTGATGATATTGGCAGCCTGGACCACGGCGTCGCGCGGGGCGATGGAGCCGTTGGTCTCGATCTCGAGGACAAGGCGGTCGTAGTCGGTGTGCTGACCGACACGGCAAGCCTCAACGAGCTTGGCGCAACGGGAAACCGGCGAGTACAGCGAGTCGACGTGGATCACACCGATGGGATCGTTGTCGCGCTTGTTGGCCTCGCCAGAAACATAGCCGCGGCCATAGCCGATGCGCATGCTCATGGTGAGATGGCCACCCTCGGTGAGCGTAGCAATGTGCTGCTCGGGGTTGACCAGCTCAAACTCGGACGGAATAAAGAAGTCCGCACCGGTGACCTCGCAGGGGCCGTCAACCGAGATGGTGGCGGTCGCCTCGTCGGTCGTGCCGAGAGCCCTGAAGACAAGACCCTTGACATTCAGGACGATGTCGGTGACATCCTCGACCATGTTAGGGATGGTCATGAACTCGTGCTGCGCACCATCGATCTGAATAGCCTCGACGGCGGCACCCTCGAGCGAGGACAGAAGAACGCGACGAAGGGAGTTACCCAGCGTATCGCCGTAACCACGCTCGAGCGGCTCGACGGAGACACGAGCAGACGTCTCGTTGATCTCTTCGACCTGAACCTGAGGCCTAATGAATTCTGACATGTATTACCTCCAGCCTCAGCAGCCCGGATGGACTACTTAGAGTAGAGCTCGACGATGAGCTGCTCGTTGATATCACCGCTGATCTGCTCACGCGTCGGCAGAGCGAGCACGTTACCAGACAGCTTCTCGATATCGACCTCGAGCCAGCCAGGGACCTCAAAGCGCTCGGAGGAAATCAGGGCCTCCTTGATGGGGAGGAGGTCACGGAACTTCTCGCCGACAGCGACGACGTCGCCGGCCTTGACGCGGTAGGACGGGATGTCCACGCGCTTGCCGTTCACGGTGAAGTGACCATGACGGACGGACTGACGAGCCTCTTTGCGGGTGCGGGCGAAGCCGAGACGGAAGACGACGTTGTCGAGGCGAGACTCAAGGATAATCATGAGGTTCTCACCGGTGACGCCGTTCATCTTACGGGCCTTGTTGAAGTAGCCGTGGAACTGCTTCTCTAGAACGCCATAGATGAACTTGACCTTCTGCTTCTCACGCAGCTGCATGCCGTACTCAGATTCCTTGCGACGGCGCTTGGGCTGACGGATAGATTCCTTCTTGCTGCTGTAACCGAGCTCAGCGGGATCGATCCCGAGCTGACGGCAGCGCTTAAGAACAGGAGTCCTGTCGATTGCCATATTGATACGATCCTTTCAGTTACACGCGGCGACGCTTCTTGGGGCGGCAGCCGTTGTGCGGAATGGGGGTCTTGTCCTGGATGCTCGAGACCTCGAGGCCAGCAGCCTGGAGGGAGCGGATGGCGGTCTCACGACCGGAGCCGGGGCCCTTGACGAAGACGGAAACCTTCTTCATACCGTGCTCCATGGCCTGCTTGGCAGCAGCCTCGGCAGCCATCTGGGCAGCGAACGGCGTGGACTTACGGGAGCCCTTGAAGCCCACCTGGCCAGCCGACTTCCAGGAAATGACGTTGCCCTGGGGATCGGTGATCGAAACGATCGTGTTGTTGAACGTAGAACGAATGTGAGCCTGGCCCACGGAAATGTTCTTACGGTCCGCGCGCTTCAGACGGGCAGCGCGAACGTTCTTCTTAGCAGTAGCCATCTATCTAGCGCTCCTTATTTCTTCTTCTTAGCACCGATCTGACGCTTCGGGCCCTTGCGGGTACGAGCGTTAGTGTGGGTGCGCTGGCCGCGGACCGGGAGGCCCTTGCGGTGACGAAGGCCGCGGTTGCAGCCGATGTCCATAAGGCGCTTGACGTTCTGGTTGCGCTCACGGCGGAGGTCGCCCTCAACCATGATCTGATTCTTATCGATATAATCGCGGATGGCGTTAACCTCATCCTCGGTGAGGTCCTTAACGCGCGTGTCCACGTTAACGTTGCACTCGACGCAGATCTTCGTCGCAGTGGTGCGGCCGATGCCGTAAATGTAGGTCAGACCGATCTCAACGCGCTTCTCACGCGGGAGGTCGACACCATTAATACGGGCCAACGTAGTCTCCTCTCTTAACCCTGACGCTGCTTATGACGGGGGTTCTCGCAAATAACGAGGACCTTGCCATGGCGCCTAATGATTTTGCACTTATCGCACATCTTCTTGACCGAAGGACGTACCTTCATCGTTCTTCCTTTCGGTAGCGCTCAAACTACTTCCCTACTATCTACTCGCCCAGCCGCAGGCGTTTAAAACTATGGCTGGTCTTCACACGCAAACCGACCGTAGGTTGAGCTAAGCCTGCAGTCGGAAAAGAGCGTGTATGCGTGCCGCTATTTATAGCGATAGGTGATGCGACCGCGGGTCAGGTCGTACGGAGAAAGCTCCACGACAACCCTGTCACCGGGGAGAATGCGGATGTAATTCATTCGAATCTTGCCAGAAATGTTGCACAGAACCGAATGACCGTTCTCGAGCTCAACCTTAAACATGGCGTTGGGCAGCGGCTCCTTTACCGTACCCTCGAGCTCAATTGCGTCTTCCTTCTTCACAAGCAATCATCTTTCTCTAGAAAACGACAGCGATTGAGTATTCTACAACACG
>CAVALS010000049.1:0-17298 GCA_963589385.1 Bacteroidaceae bacterium | reverse complement strand
TCGATCTTCTCGGGCAGGTCGGCCACCACGTCTTCCTTGACACGGCGCAGCACAAACGGCGACACGAGCGCTTGCAGGCGAGCGGCACTGTCGCCCTCGGCATGCTCGACCGGGCTTTCGAAGCGCTTTGCAAACGATTCACGCGTGCCGAGCAGGCCCGGCATTAAAAAGTCGAAGATGCTCCAGAGCTCGGATAGGCGGTTTTCGATGGGCGTGCCCGTCAGGGCAAAGCGCACGCCGGCAGGCAAGCGCTTTGCGGCGCGCGCCACCTGGGTGAGCGGGTTTTTAATGTACTGGGCCTCATCGAGCACCGCACGGGCAAAGTCCTGCTCGACGTACTCGTCGATATCGCGCCGCATAAGGTCATACGACGTCACGACCACGTTATGCTCGGCCACGCCGGCAATCTGTACGCGACGCTGCGCCTTGGCGCCCACGATGGCGCACACATCGAGCGAGGGCGCAAAGCGCTCCAGCTCGGCAGTCCAGTTGTACACGAGTGAGGCCGGGCATACCACGAGCGTGGGCTTGGTGTCCCCCGCCTCCACGCGCGCCAGGATATGCGCGATCATCTGGAGCGTTTTGCCCAGGCCCATGTCGTCGGCCAGGATGCCGCCAAGGCCCAGGTGTTCGAGCGAGCCGAGCCACTGGTAGCCGTCGACCTGATAGCCGCGCAGTGTGGCCTTGAGCGAGACCGGCACCGTAAAGTCCATCTTGCCGAGCGTGTCCAGACGCTCGACGGTACGGCGGAACGCAGCGTCGCGATCGGCCTCAAGCGCCGGCGTGCGCGCAAGCATGCTATCGACGAACAGGGTACTCGACGCGGGGAGCGACACGCCGTCGAGCAGGTCGACAGCATCGACACCCAGGTCCTCGGCAAGGCCAAACGCGGCGCGGGCGCCCTCGTCCAGGCGAATGATGTCGCCGGACGTAAGGCGCGCAAACGTCTGGTGGCGCTTGTACGAGTCCAGATAGATGGCAAGGTCGGCCGCCGAAAGACCGCTCGCGCCCAATTCAACATCGAGCAGGTTGCTCTTGACGGTCGCACGCACCGAAAGCTTGGGCGCGGGACGGACCGAAATCTGGCGCAGACGGTCGCTGAGCATAACCTCACCCAACTCGGACAGGGCAGACAGGCCCTCGGTCAGCAGGCAGAACAAGCTCTCGTCATCGCGTTCCTCAAACGCCAGACCGCCCTCGTAAAAGTCGAAATACAGGGCCGCCGTATCCATAACGCGAAACTCTGCCACCTCGTCGCGGGGCGGCACGCCCGGGCGCTGCTCTTCGAAGGGGCTGCCCGGAGCGCCCAGACTAAAGAGGTCTGCCGACCAGTCGCCGTAGGTAACCGTAATTTTGCAGGTCACGAGCCCATCGTCGACGCCGATTGCCATAGCAAAGCTCGGCTCGGGCGCCACGGTATCGAGCGCAGCGGGCGCGGTAAGGTCGGTATAGTCGCGCAAAATGGGCAGAGCCATACGACAGAACTCCCCCACCTGGTCGGCAGCGATATGGACTGGCGTGCGACAGGGCAGCAAGCGCGATAGGAACGGCGCCGCATGCTGGGCAAACGCCACATCGGTGCGGCGCGCACGGCGGGTGTCGACCAGATAAGCTACGTCGCCCGAAGCAAAGCAGTATGCATCGGCCGGCAGGCGCAGATCGTAGCTACCACCAGCCGCCGGCGCGATTTTGGCGGCAAGGAGCGGTGGGCGCTTAGCGGACGCCTCGTCCTCCCCTTGCGGAGACAGCTCAACCGCCACGTCATAGGTGCGATGCGTCGTCGTCCCCCGCGACCAGGCGGGCTCAAAAGAGATGGTCTGGCCGCGCAGCAGGTCCAGCACATATACGATGCTATGCTCGGACAGCGGCAACTGACGCTCGGCGACAAAACCGCTGCGGGCAAAGTCGTACGACGCCGAACGCGAGCTTGTGATGTCATCGAGATAGGCAACTGTCGTCAAGACAAGGCTGAGCAGCTTTGTCGACACATCTTCGAAGGCTTCGGGCGTATGGACAAACGTGAGCTTCTTGCCGTACGAGAAGGTGCCGCCGCGCACGTAGGCATCGGCCATGCCGTCGATATCCTTGACCACGTAGGACACCGAACCGCAGCGAATGCGGAACTCGAGCGCCCAGCTAAAGCGGTCGGCGAACAGCGGATTGTAGTACGGCACCAACGAGGGCTCCAACGCCGCTTTGGGGGCGTCGGGACCAACGGCACCGGCAAGCTTGCGGCGCATGCTCGCCAGCTCATCCATGCGCGCGTTCGAAAGATCGGAGAGCGCCGCCATGAGGCTGGGACTCGTGGGGACAGGTGCTGGGAAGGGAAAGTTGGGGTTGACCGTGGGCGTTGTAGGCGCGGGACGCGCGGACTGTTTGGGCTGAGCCGCAAACGTGCGGACCGGCGTGCGCAAACCTTCGACGGGCTCGGCACCGCTGGCGTCCAGGTACGCCAGCGCCGTGGCGATGGCGTGCTTGCACATGCCGGGGTAGCGATAGGCAGCGGGGCAATCGCAGTCGTAGTCGATCACCTCGTGCTCGTCCATGTCAAGCGCCACGTGCGTCTTGTACAGGTCGCCGCGCGAGCCGCGCACCGAGCCCTCAACCGTCACGTTTTTGGAGAAGCGCGAGCCGCTGTCCTCGATCGACAGAACGGCGCCGTTGAGCATGAGCGAACGCCCCTTCATAAAGGTTCCGCTCAACGCCGCCTCTTTGCGAAGCGCCTGCACAAACGTCCCCTGCGCCATCACTTCCTCCAATCTCACCCGGGGTAGCTTAGATAACCGTCACGCGGCCTTGGTTGCCGACGATGGCCTTTGCCTCTGCCAGCAGCGGAATCGAGCGTGCATTGACCTTGGCCGGCACCTCAGCGCGCAGCACGCGCCCGTCGACTTGCTCAATAAAGATCTCCACGCGGTCGCCGCCCGGGTTGGTGGTGAGCACCGTGGCCAGGCGCGCCATATTGCCCTGGCTAAAGCGGCTGTTGGGCACCATGACCTCAAAGACCTTGGGCTTGTTTTTCTCCTCGCTAAGCTCCAGCGGCACAATCTCCTGCGCGATGATCTGGTCGCCGCGGTCCGAGCGCTCGAGCTTGCCCTTAATGCGCACAAACGCGTCGGACAGCTGCGCGCCGGTCTCGGGATCGACCTCGCCGTACAGATACCCCTCGGCCTCCTTGTAGGTCTTGGGGAACACCACGACCGTGGCCTCGCCTTCCATGTCCTCGAGCTGCACGATGCCCATGGGGTCGCCGTTTTTGGTCACGCGCTTGGACACGCTCGAGACCATGCCGGCCCACCACAGCGCCTTGCCCTCGGGAATCTCCTGGTTGATGGTACCGCCCGTGGGGTTTTGCACCTCATAGCCGGTGTCGATCTGCGAGAACGAGAAGTCGCGCGCTTTGCTAAGTGCATACTCAAACGGGCGCAGCGGGTGGTCCGAGACATAGATGCCCAGAACCTCTTTCTCCTGGCTCAGCTTAAGGTGGCGGTCCCACTCCTGGCCATCCGGATCGGGCACGCTCACCTCAAAGCCCGAGCCCTCAACGTCGCCAAACATATCGAAGAACGACGTCTGGCCGCTCGCGCGATCCTTCTGGCGCTTTACTGCGGCATCGATGATGTTCTCGGGGTTGTTCTTGTCCACAAAGTGCATCATCTGGCGACGCGGATACCCCGTGGAGTCGAAGGCGCCTGCCTTGATGAGCGATTCGATCACGCGGCGGTTTGCCTGGCTGGAGTCCACGCGCTCGACAAAGTCGTGCAGCGTCTTAAACGGACCGCCCGCCTCGCGCTCGGCGATAATCGCCTGCGCCACGCCGGTGCCCACGCCGCGGATGCCGGCCAGACCAAAGCGCACGCCCTCCTTGGTAGCCGTGAACTCGGTACCGGACTCGTTGACATCTGGCGAAAGCACGGGGATGCCGTCGTGACGGCATGCCGAGACGTAGTGCACGATCTTGTCGGTCTTACCCGTATAGGACGTCAGAACGGCCGCCATGTACTCGTGCGGATAGTGCGCCTTGAGCCACGCCGTCTGCATAACCAGGATGGCGTAGCCGGCGGAGTGCGACTTGTTGAAGGCGTAGGATGCGAACTCGAGAACATCGTCCCAAATCTTCTGGGCGACCTCGCGCGTGTAGTTGTTCTTGATAGCGCCGTTCATCCAGTGGTCGTAGGTGGTCTCGTCCGAGCCATCCTCCCAGTGGAGCACCGTCGACGTGAGCAGCTTAATCTTTTTCTTAGCCACGGGCTTACGGATACGCGAGTCCGATTCGCCCTTGGAGAAGCCGCACATCTCGACGGAGATGAGCATAACCTGCTCCTGGTAGACCATGGTGCCGTAGGTTTCGCCCAGGATGTCGTCCAGGCGGTCGTCGTAGGAGACGGCCGGCTCCTTGCCGTTCATACGGTTGATGTAGGACGAGACCATGCCGGCGCCCAGCGGGCCCGGGCGGTACAGAGCGATCAATGCCACGACGTGCTTGTACTCGGTGGGCTTCATGTTCTTGATCGTGGCCGTCATGCCGGCGGACTCGACCTGGAAGACGCCGGCGGTGTGGCCGGAGCCCATGAGTTTAAAGATCTCGGGATCGTCAAAGGGAATCTCTTCCTCTTTGATGTCGATGCCGAAGTTCTTTTTGATGTTTGCCTTGGCCTTGGAGATAACCGTCAGCGTACGCAGGCCCAAGAAGTCCATCTTGAGCAGGCCCATGTCGGCAACGGTATGGCCCTCGTACTGGGTAATCTCGACGCCGCCCTTGGTGTCGAGCTTGGTGGGCACGTGCTCGTTGACGGGGTCGCGGCAGATCAGAACGGCGCACGCGTGCACGCCCTCGCCACGGGTGAGACCCTCGATCGAGAGCGCCGTGTCGATGATGCGGCGGGCGTCGTCGTCCTTTTTATAGGCCTCGGCAAAATCGGGGTTAAACAGATCCTCTTTGCCGGGCTGCTTGTCGAGCACCTGCTTGAGCTTGACCTTGGGGTCGCTCGAGACCATCTTGGACAGGCGCTGACCCATGTAGACCGGGTAGTCCAAGACGCGCGCGGCGTCGTTGATGGCCTGCTTGGCCTTGATGGTCGAGTAGGTGATGACGTGGGTGACCTTCTCGGGGCCGTAGAGCTGACGAACGTGCTCCACGACCTCTAGGCGCCGCTCATCGTCGAAGTCCATATCGATATCGGGCATCTCGGTACGCTGCGGGGACAGGAACCTCTCGAACATCAGGCCGTTCTCGAGCGGGTCGAACGCGGTGATGTTCATGGCGTAGGCGACGATAGCGCCGGCGGCCGAGCCACGGCCGGGGCCGACGCCGATGCCGTTGTCCTTGGCCCATTGCACGTACTCGGCAACGATCAAAAAGTAGGCGGCAAAACCCTTGTCGCAAATGACCTTGTATTCGTACTCAAAGCGCTCTTTGATGTTGACGCCGCCGATCTCGCGCGTGGCCCAGTCGTCGCCGTAGTGCTGGCGCAGGCCCTTCTCGCACTCGCGGCGGAACTGGCTCTCGTGCGTCTCGCCGGGGTCGAGCAACGGGAAGCGCGGCAGGATGATGGAGTCCCAGTCGAGCTCCACGTAGCACTTGTCGGCGATCTCGAGCGTGTTGTCGCAGGCCTCGGGGCAATACGGGAACATTGCCCGCATCTCCTCCTCGGTCTTCATGTAAAACTCCGAGCCGGTCATGCGCATGCGGTTGGGGTCATCGACCTTGGCGTTCATGCCAATGCACATGATGACGTCCTGCACGGGCGCATCCTCGCGGCGCAGGTAGTGGAAGTCGTTGGTGGCGATGACCTTGACGCCCACCTGTTTAGCAATGTCGATGAGCGTGCGGTCCATCTGCTCGTCGGTCAGGCCGTTGTCGGTGGTGATGCCGTGTTCCTGGATCTCGATGTAGAAGTCGCCAGGTTCGAAGGTATCACGGAAGGTCTCGGCCCACTTGATGGCGCCCTCCATGTCACCGCGGTCGATGTATTTGGGGATGATGCCCGCGATACAGGCGCTCGTGCAGATCATGCCCTTGGCATGGCGGCGCAGGTTGTCGAGCGTCACGCGCGGCTTGTAGTAAAAGCCCTGCACGGCGGCCTCGGAGACCGTTTGCATCAGGTTGACGTAGCCTTCCTGGTCTTTGGCCAGGAGGATCATATGGTAGAGCTCGGGCTTGTGGTCGCGGGCAAGGGTCTCGTCCGGCGTAAAGTAGACCTCGCAGCCAAAGATGGGCTTGATGACCAGGGGCGGCTTGAGCTCGTCGATGTTGCCCTTCTCGTCCCACATGGCCATGTCCTTCACATACTGGGCATGCTCGCGCGGGTTTTCCTCGGGATCGGGCTCCACCAACTCGTCGCGGCGGTCCTTTTCCAGGAAGGCCTTGTCGTGGCTCCAGGTTTTGTACTCGGGTGTGTTGTGGTTGACGGCGTCGCAGGCCAGCGCCAGGTCGGGCACGCCATACATGTAGCCGTGGTCGGTAATGGCCACGGCAGGCATGCCCAGCTCAACGGCACGGTTGACCATATCCTGGATACGGGTTGCGCCGTCGAGCATGGAAAAGACAGTGTGATTGTGCAGATGGACGAATGCCATGTGATGAGCTCCGATGCGGGTTCGTGTTCTGACTGAACGATTTTACCCCACGGCATGGACAGCACCCGAACCTAGCCAAACCCACACGGCTCCTCTTGCAGTTGCGGTGAAATGCGGACTGTTTGGCGGCTTTTTTGGCCAAAACAGTCCGTATTCCACCGCAAGTTATCTGAGGGCTAGAGGTTGTAGGTGACTACTTGGGGCTCGGCGGGTTCGACGAAGATGGTTGGATCCGGCTGCTCCACGCGGACGAACTTGACGGTCACGGCCTCAAAGCCCGCCTTATGCAGAACATCAGCGTAGACGCGCGCCTGCAGGGCGTGCTTCTCCTGCAGCTGCTCCGGCGTCTCATCCGGCGTGCCGCCCGTCTTGTAGTCGATGACCAGCGCGCGTGACGAATCTGCCGGGTTCGTCGCCAAAGCGTCGATGGCGCCTTCGGCATATGCACCGCAGCGAGCGATGTCCTCGTCCTCGCAGCCCAGCGAAAAGAACGGCACCTCGGCGCGAACGCACGGCCAGGCAAGCAGCTCGGCACGGACCGCCGACTTGAGCCAGCGATTCAGGGCGACATCGAAGCGCTCGCGCTGCTCCGGCGTCAGGCGCCATAGACGCGCCAGTGCATCGGCGCGCGCAGCGGGCAACGCATCGGCACCCATCTCGATGAGCCACTGGCAGGCGGCGTGGAAGGCCGAGCCCAGCGCCATGGGGTTGCCGGCGGGCTCGACAGCAGCCACGTCCGCATCCGTCATCTCCGAGCCATCCGACTCCGCATCATCGCCAGCCTCGTCCATGGGCACATGTGCCTCGGCGGCACGGTCCTCGGACTCGGCATGCAGCGCCGCGGCGATTGACGAGTAGCTATACGAATCACGCATCGGATACGGACAGATGCCCATGCGCACGCCCACTGCCTGGGGATACACAAGCTCAAACGAATCAGGCTTGGGGTCGGCAGGACCGGGCACAGTTGAGCGCGCAGCATTATCAGCGACATCGACATCGGCGCGAACAAGCCTGCCCTCGGCATCCAGCGAAGCGTTAGCCTCAAACGCCTGCTCACCAAACGTAAAGTCTGCCAGCGAGATGAGCTCGTAATCGCCCGGCTTGGAGTTGTCGAACACCAAACGGTCGCTATCGAGCTGCGGCATGTCCAGACTGTCAGTCGGCAGGATGCGGCGCAGCACGTCGTAGGTCAGATCGGTCTCGACGTCGAAGGTCGGCGCCGTCACCTTGCCGCGGCTCACACCGGCATCCATCGCCAAGATCACCAGCTCGCCCGCACGCGTCATGGCAACGTAGAGCAAGCGGGCCCGTTCCTCGAGCGAAAGTCGCAGGTCATCGTTGCGCAGGCGGGCAAATGCCTCGGCGGGAGAACCCGTCGCACAGACGTCCTCCATGAGCTCCGGCGGCAGCCACAGCGACGTACCCTTGCCCTTAAACGCATGCTCAAACTGTTTTTTGACGTCGTCGCCCTTCACAAAGGTACCGTCGGCGAGCTTAACGCCGTCGAAGCGTGCCGGCAGTGCCACGACCTGCGCTCCGCCCTCGACGCGACCCATCTGTGCCGCACCCGAGGACTTACGCACGCCAAAGCACTCGGCGACCGCCACGACCGGATATTCCAGACCCTTGGACGCATGCACGGTCATGATGCGCACCGCGCCGTCGCCCTCCTCGTTGAGGGCACCCGGGGCTTCCTTGCCCGCCAAGAAGCGGTCGAAGGCGAGCGCGATGGAACGCGGAGAATTGCCGAGCTCGGCCTCTGCCTCGGCCACGGCGTCGAGCGCCTTAAGCACGTTGGCGGCGATGGCCTTGCCCTCGGGGCCGCGCTGCGCCAGGCGCACGAACCAGCCGGAGGCATTGACCGCGTCGCGCGCGATGGCGGCGAACGAATCACGCCCCACGCGACGCAGTGCGTAGCGCAGCACCTCGCGGGCACGCGTCACAAGCGGCAAGCCCTGCAAGCCCGGCACATCGGAATCGCTCATGATGCCCATGTCGATATTCCGGCGCGAGGTCTCCCCCGTCTCGCCATCGAGCTTGGTCGCCAGCGCCAGGAACTCCTGGGCGCCGAGCGCAAACATCGGCGAGGCGAGCAGCGGCATAAGGCCCTGCGCCGTATCGGCCGGATTGGCGAGCGCGCAGACCAGGGCACGCACCGTCTGCACCTCGGCTGCCTGGGCAAAGACCGAGCCGCCTGCGATGACGCAGTCGAGCCCCTGATCGCGGAAGGCCTGGGCGTAGACATCGGCGTTGGTCATGCGGCCCAGCAGCAGTACCATGCCGCCCTGGGGCTGGCCGGCATCGGCAAGCGCGCGGAAGCGCTCGGCGATCGCGCGGGCCTTGGCCTGTGTGCGCTCCTGCATACTGCCGCCGGCAACAAAGAGGGCCTGGCGGCGCGAGGCGTCCGCCACCAGCGTGTCCTTGCGGCCGTCGCTCGCCTCAAGATCCAAAAAGCCCTGCATCAGGCCGCCGTCATCGCCGTCGAAGACGCGTGCCACGTAACGCAGCACCTCGTCATGGCTGCGGAAGTTGCGCACGAGTTTGACGAGTTCGCCGGCAGGGGCATCGGCCACGGCAGTCGCCTCGGGCGCGGCAGACGAGCCCACCTTGCGCTCCTGACGACGGAACACCTCGACCTCGGCGCCACGGAAGCGATAGATGGACTGCTGCGCATCGCCCACGGTGCACAGCGCGCGCTCCCCCGCACCCGTCAGGTAGCGTATCAGATCGACCTGCATCTGGTCGGTATCCTGAAACTCATCGATCATGACCATCTTAAAGCGGCCCTCGTACGCAGCACGGATGGCAGGGTAATCGCGCAGGGCCTCGTAGGCCATACGCAGCAGGTCGTTATTATCGAGGGCGGACTGGGCAGCCTTCAGCGCGCGATACTCAGCCTCCACGGAACGGGCCAGGCCCACCAGCGCATCGAGCGCCGGGCCACCGCAGGCAAGCACGATATTGATAAACGCATCGGCGGCCTCGGCCTTGAGCAGCTCGACCTGCTCCTTAGGGAATGCCTTGCTCGCGCGCGGCATGGTGCACGACATCATGAGTCGCGCTGCATCGGCCATGGTCTTGCCGCTCGCCTCGAACGCGTCAATGGCGTCGAGTGCCATCTGCGCCTTCTCGGTCGCGGCCTTGCTTGCGCCCAGCGCCGCGCGATAGGCATCGGCGAGTGCCGAGGTATCGGCCTGCCCGCGCGCCACGCACACGTCGTCCATACCGCCCGGCAACTGGCTCGACAGCTCCAGCAGGTCGCGCACCAGGCCCTTGATGGTCGCGCCAGCGCCAAAGGAACCGCCCTCGCCCGCCATGGGATACCAGGCATAGAGGGCCTTGAGCGATGCCGCGAGCTCGGGGGCGGCATCGGGCGCCGTCGCGCGGGCCAACACATGCTCAACAGCCTGGTCCATGAGCTCGTCGGTATCGGTGAGCACCGTGAACTCGGGGTCGATGCCCAGCTCCAGCGCATGCGCGCGCAGGATACGCGAGCACATGCCGTGAATGGTCGAGATCCACGCGTCGTCGACGGTCAGTGCCTCCTCGTCCATGCCCTCGTCGATAAGCGCACGGCGCACGCGGTCGCGAATCTCGGCCGCGGCACCTTTGGTAAAGGTAATAGCGAGCACCTGATCCAGATGTTCAACGAACGGACCGGATTCGGGCGAGAGCGCGTAGACGATGCGGCGCGTAAGGGTAAAGGTCTTGCCCGAACCGGCGCCCGCCGAGACAAATAGCGGACGGTCGAGCGTTTTGACAATCTGCAGCTGTTGCGGCATCAAAGTCGAAAGATCCATGGTCTACACGTCCCTCCTTACAAACGTTCCTTGGTGGTTATACGAACAGCGCGCATGCGCGGCTTGCGCCGATGTCGGGTCGACAGCGGCGACGTCACCTGCCTCGAGCTCGCGCAGGCGCTCGGCAATGCCGGTCTCCACGCGGTCGAGCAGGGCATCGAAGTCCATGCTGCCGCCCTCGCCCGGGAAGCCCTTCTTGAGGCCCGGGATGCGACCGTCACCACGCTCTTCCTCGAGCAACTCGGCACTCGCCGCGCCGCGCAGCGCGGGCTTGCCGCCCTTGGTCGAGAAATAGAGCGCAGCACGGGTATCTAGGCCCAGCGCCCGACGCATGGCCTGCGCGTAGATGAGTGTCTGGGTATGGGGCGGCAGCCAGCGCGGGTCGTCGATGGGAGCCTCGCCCGTCTCCTCGTCACGCACCGTGGGGTCGGCAAGCTTAAACTCCTCGACACCCGAACGATGCTTGTAGTCGATTACCACGGCGCGATTCTCGGCATCCACATCTACGCGGTCGATGCGCCCGCCGAGCGGCCAACCGGCATACTCGACCTGGAGCTCGTTGAACGCAAACTCCAGGTAGCGCGGGGCAAAGGGGGCAAGTGCCTCGGACTCGTAGGCAAGCACGCCCTCCAACTGCGGCAAGATCTCGGCCACCTGACGCTCCTCCACCGGGGAGAGCGGCACCAGCGGGCCCTCGGCGCCGCGCTTGCCGGCGTGCTCGGCCAAGGTCTCGTCAAAGACCTCGTGCAGCAGCTCCTGTGCACGCGGCAGATTCTCGGGCGTCACGCGCTTCATGCCCTCTTGGGGCAGACGGGCATGCAGATGCTCCAGCACGTCGTGGACAAAGTTGCCCTTCTCCATGTTGCCAAAGCCCGCGTCGATCGACTGGGGCTTGACGCGATACGACACGAACCAGCACAGCGGGCACGTCGAGTACGCCTCAATCTGCGAGGCGGACGTCAGACGCGGCACGAGCGGCGCGTTCTCGCCCTCGCCATCGCGGCGACGCAGGACCAAATACGGCACGGCCTCGGCACTCAGATGCTGAGGGGCTTCACAGGTCACGCGCTCGCGCTTGAGACCTTCGCCTGCCGCGGGATCAAAGTCGGCGATGATATCGCCTTCGCCCACGCGCATGGGCTTGGCAGCGCCAGCGGCCTCGGCATGTGCCCACAGCTCGGTCCATACGGCTGCCGGGTAGCACTCGCGTGCCTGGCGATCGTGTGTCACACGGGCGAGCGCGACCGGACCGCTCGCCGCCTGCATCGCACGGCCAAAGCGCACGCGCAGCAGGGCAGCGGGCTCCAAAGACACGCCGTCGCGGCGCAGCTCGGCTGTCAACGTGGCAAGCGGGCCCTCTTCGTGCGAAAGCGGATAGCTGTCCAAGTCGACATCGGCAAACAGCACGGCATCGTAGCCGCCAGGACGCAAAACCGACGCATCGGCAAGCGACACGAAGCGCACTTGTGCTCGTGGTGTGCGATCGACCTCGTAGGTCTCGTAATCGTAGGCGGTACTGCGCTTGTCCACCTTGGTTCGAACGCCGTCGAGAACCGGCACGGTCGCGGCCTGCGACACGTCGAGCGCGCGAGCATCGTTCATAAGGATGTCGATGGCATGGCGCAGCAAAGCCGTCTCTGCCTGGCGACGGGCCTGGCCGTCAAGGCCGCCTAGAGCGCGATCGGGCAACGCCTCGGCAACGGCAAGCATGGCCTTAAGCGCCGTCACGGGCTTGTCACGCCACAGCGCCTGGAACACGTCCGAGACCACACACGGTACGTTCTTAAACCAGTTATCGTCGCTCGTCGCCTTGCGCGCGCCCCTCACCTGGCCCTGAACGCTCTGCAGCAGGCTCTTGACGCCCGCGGTAGTCTTGTTGCGCGAGAGACGCATATTCTTATCGAAGGTACGGGCATTGACGGCATCAGCGCCCGAAAGCGGACTGTAGATCCAGTCGGTAAGCTCCGGCGCGGGCCACCACTCGGTCTTGGAAGCGGTGCCCTCGTCGGCGGCTTTCATACGCTCGATCAGGTTGGCGAGCGCCGTAAACTGCCTGCCCGCGATGGACTGGGAAAACGCCGTGAACTCAGTCGTCTCGGCCGCAATGTGACGCGCCGCAAAACGGGCGGCGAGCTCGCCGAACAGCTGGGGTGCCCGGGCAGAAACGACGAGCACGCGCACGGGGTCGGCGGGCGTTGCAGTAGCTTTATCGGCCTTGGACTCCTTGCGCGCTTTCACCAACTTATCGATGGCGTCCGCATAGACATGAGCACGGGCATGGGGGCCGGCGACCTCAATAAAGACAGGCTGAGCGGCGGCCCCGCAAACGACATCAGACGCGACGGCGTCCTCCCCCAGCGGCGCGATCTCAAACAGCACACCGCGGGCATCAAATGCCGTGGCAAGCTCCTCGCGCATCGCCGCCTGCTCGCGGGCAAGCAGCACGACGACCTCTCCCCCATTGTTCGCCACGGCAGACAGCAGCTCGAGTAGACCGTGCGTAAACGACGTGGTACCGCGCACGCATACGGCGCGGGCGCACGCCGGCAGGCTATCGGCCAGGGCACCGGCCATAATGTCAGCTGCCTCGCAGGGCTCGACCATATCTCGACGGTCCAAACCGCCCGCGTAGGCACGCAAAAGCTCAAACACACGAGCCTCGGCATCGCTTTTTGGCTCAGGCTGGCAATTGTTGCCACCGCATCGCTCGGCCGTCGTCCCCGCCACACCCGGCAGCACATCGCGGGCCATGCGCGCGAGCATGCGCACCGTGCCCTGGCTACGCGAAAGCGGCTGCAGGTCGGCATCGTCGAGACGCGTGACCATGTCCGAGAACAGCATCTGGCGCTGCAGGTTGTCAACGAAACCGCGCCCGTCGCCCAAAAGCTCCCAAAGCGAGCGAATCCACGATGTAGGCGTCTTGTAGTCAATACCCAGCGAAATCCCGGCTTCCGCCGCATCATGACGGCACAGGTCGAGCTCGGCAAACGTAGGTGCCAGCAGCACGGCACGTCCGTGGCAGCCAACAAGGTCGGCAAGCAGCGCCGACTCGGCATCACTCAAATCCGTGCCGGCATTGGTGGTATAGATTCGAACAGGCATGGTCCTCCGCTCAAACTGTTCGCAATAATCAATGCATCCATCCTACCCGCCCAAGCGGACACATTGCCACCGCAGCTCCATCTTTTGGTACAAAGCAACCTGACCCCAACGCACCAGCCGATTGCGGGCATATAAAAACCGCCCCCGGAGGGACGGTTCTTCGTAATTCAATGTTGTCGCTGGCCTACTCGCCATCCTCCAACTTAATGAGGATCTTGCGGTAGCCACCGTACTCGCCGTTCAGCGCCTTTGAAACGCGGCTCACCGTGGTGGACGAAGCGCCGGTGCGGGCCTGAACCTCAACATAAGGCTCGCCCTCGTCCAAATAGCGCGCAACCTGCAAACGCTGAGAAAGGTCGCAAATCTCGCGCGGCGTGCAGATATCGGTCAAAAACGCTTGGATATCCTTCTCGTCGTCCAAAAGGCTAAATGCGTGGACCAGCTGCTTGACATCAGGCTTGTCAAACATGTTCTCGATATTCATCGATCACCGCCAAACCCGCCAAAAGGCATCGAAGTTGATACTGACATCGGGCATCGTTCACCCGTTCTATGCAATAGGGCAACGCCTGTGGCTTTTGCCCGTAGCAGTGTAGCACACCACCAAACTAAAGCGACAAGACTCTCTGCCAGCGGCGCGTTTTTCAGGACGAACGCCGTTTAGAAACCATATGCGCACGTAAGCTCCACGAATATTTGAGACAATGGGCGCCCAAACACCGCGGCGCGCCCGCGCAACCATCCAGGTCGCCGCCGTAAGCCGCTTCACGCGACGCCAGCAATCCCGGCGCAAGAAAGGATTCACGCCATGCGCTTTATGCTTAACTGGCTCTTCACCTCGATCGCCATCGCGATCGCCACGTTCCTCGTCCCCGGTATCCAACCCTTCGGCTTTGCCGAGACCTGGGTCTGCTTTGCCTTTGTGGGACTGTTCCTGAACATTGTCGATTCGCTCGTCAAGCCGTTCCTGACCGTCATCTCACTGCCGCTCACTATTATTACGCTTGGTGTTTTTCAGCTCGTAGTCAACAGCTTTATGCTCGAGCTGGCCAGCTACCTGTCGGTCAATCTGCTGGGCGCGGGCATCTCCATCGCCAGCTTTGGATCGGCCTTTATGGGCAGTATCCTGGTATCCATCACGCGCAGCATCCTCGACAGCATCGCCGAGGACTAAAATGGCCATTCCGGCCGTGTCCGTCTCAACAGCCCAAAACGAAGGCCGCCCATCGCAAAAATGGGCGGCCTTCTTATTTGCCAAGTCTCAAAGGGCGAGAAAATCTACCATTTCCACCCCGTCCCCAAATGCAGGTGTGGGTTAGATGACGTAGTCGTAGCCATGGTTGGGAGCGACAAGTTGATCGAGCGTCACACCGTCGAGGTAGTCGTTGATGAGCTTGTCCAGGTTCTTCCACACGTCGAGCGTGGGGCACTCATCCGAACGCGAGCAGCCCTTGCAGTCGCCATCCAGGCAGGCGACCGGCGCCAGACTGCCCTCGGTCAGGCGCAAGATCTCGCCCACCGTGTATTGCTCGGGCGGGCGCGTGAGCACATAGCCGCCGCCCTTGCCGCGCATGCCCGAGAGCATGTTGGCGCGCACGAGCGTAGCCAAAATGTTCTCGAGATATTTCTCGGAAATCCCCTGTCGCGCCGCGATCTCTTTGAGCGGGATGCGACCGGCTGCCTGGTGCTCGGCCAGATCGACCATAACGCGCAGGGCATATCTGCCCTTAGTAGAAACCAACATGTATAGTGCTGCCTTTCGGTCATTTAGTCCGTAGAAATTCTAGCCGAAATATTGGTTTTGAAAATACCCGTTCCGGTCAAGATGGTTAATCGACTCGTAATAATCTTCTATTTCCTATTGCGTTACTAGGCTTTACTGTCTACTATGCTTGCCAACAGCAAAACGAACAACCCATAAGGTTTGTGGGTTTCGCTGCTACACACACCGTAAAACCACACGGTATCCAGTCATTTGAACACTTTGGAGGTTCACCATGAGCAATGTTTACACGTCCATCGATCAGCTTATCGGCCACACTCCGCTTCTGGAGCTCACTCACTTTGAGGCCGATGAGGACCTCAAGGCCCGCGTGCTCGTCAAGCTGGAATACTTCAACCCCGCCGGCTCCGTCAAAGACCGCGTCGCCAAGAACATGATCGACGAGGCCGAGAAGGCCGGCAAGCTCGTGCGCGGCGGCGACTACACCATCATCGAGCCCACGAGTGGCAACACCGGCGTCGGCATCGCCTCGGTGGCGGCGGCTCGCGGCTACAAGGTGATCATCACCATGCCCGAGACTATGTCCGTCGAACGCCGCAAGCTTATGCAGGCATATGGCGCACAGCTCGTGCTCACCGACGGTTCCAAGGGCATGAAGGGCGCCATCGCCAAGGCCGAGGAACTGCAGAAGGAGACGCCAAACAGCATCATCGCCGGCCAGTTTGTGAACCCCGCCAACCCCGCCATCCACAAGGCCACGACCGGCCCCGAGATCTGGGATGACACCGACGGCGAGGTCGACATCTTCGTCGCCGGCGTTGGAACCGGCGGCACCGTGACCGGCGTGGGTGAGTTCCTTAAGGAGCAGAACCCCGAAATCAAGGTCGTCGCCGTCGAGCCCGCCACTTCCCCGGTGCTCTCCAAGGGCCAAGCCGGCCCGCACAAGATCCAGGGTATCGGCGCCGGTTTTGTGCCCGACGTCCTCGACACCCAGGTCTATGACGAGATCATCCCCGTCGAGAACGACGACGCCTTTGCGACCGGCCGCGCCGTGGGCCACAAGGAGGGCGTGCTCGTGGGCATTTCGTCCGGCGCCGCCGTGTGGGCCGCGCTGCAGCTGGCCAAGCGCCCCGAGAACGAGGGCAAGACCATCGTGGCCCTGCTTGCCGACACCGGCGAGCGCTACCTGTCCACGGCGCTCTTCCAGGACTAGGGCCTGTCGCCCATAGGTTGAGCCCACGGACGAGCCGGTCTCCTCTCTCCCGGCAGTCTGAGCCCATCCAATCAGGGTGTCCCACGAGACGCCCGAACTTGCTACAATGTCTGCGGCGCGGAACCAGCCTCCCGCGCCGCTTTTCTTTTTTGGCCACATGCCACCAAGGAGAACCTCCCCATGCACAACAAGCGCGTGCTCGTCGCCATGAGCGGCGGCGTCGATTCCAGCGTGACCGCGTACCTGCTCAAAAGCCAGGGCTACGAATGCGTCGGCGCCACCATGCGCCTCACCTGCCCCGCGCCCGATCCTGCAACGGGTATGAGCAAAGTCGACCGCGACATCGCCGATGCAAAGGCCGTCGCCGAGCGTCTGGGGATACCCCACCATGTGCTCGACTTGCAGCAGACCTTCGACCACAGCGTTATCGAGCGCTTTGTGAACGCCTACCAGGAGGGGCTGACGCCCAACCCGTGCATCATCTGCAACCGCCACATAAAGTTTGGCGCGTTGCTCGGTGCGGCGCTGGACATGGGCTGCGACTACATCGCAACGGGTCATTACGCCAAAACAAGCCAGACAGTAGACGGCACCTGGCAGCTGCATCGCGGCGAAGATCCCAAAAAGGACCAGAGCTACTTTTTATATTCGCTTACGCAGGAGCGCCTGGCGCACACGATCTTTCCGCTGGCAGGCCTAGACAAAGAGCGCGACGTGCGCCGCATAGCCGCCGAGCAAGGCTTTACCAACGCCCAGAAGGCCGAAAGCGAGGACATCTGCTTTATTCCAGACGGTAACTACGCGGGCTATATCGAGCGCCGCTGCGGACATCCCGCTGCACCGGGCGACATTGTGTGGCGCGACGGCAGCGTGGTCGG
>CAVALS010000048.1:0-18066 GCA_963589385.1 Bacteroidaceae bacterium | reverse complement strand
CTGCCCATGATGATGGCGCCGGTGGGGAAGTCCGGACCGGGCATGATCTGCATGAGCTCGTCGACGGTGGCGTCGGGGTTGTCGATCAGGTAGCAAGTGGCCTCGATCGCCTCGGTGAGGTTATGTGGGGCGATGTTGGTGGCCATGCCGACGGCGATGCCCTGGCTGCCGTTGACCAGCAGGTTGGGGAAGCGCGCAGGCAGTGCCACGGGCTCGGCGAGCGATTCGTCGTAGTTGGGTTGCCAGTCGACGGTATCCTTCTGCAAGTCACGCAGCAGTTCCATGGCGGGCTTTGCCAGACGGCTCTCGGTGTAACGCATGGCCGCCGCGCCGTCGCCGTCGATGTTGCCGAAGTTGCCGTGACCGTCGATGAGCGGTGTGCGCATGGAAAACCACTGCGCCAGGCGGACCATGGCCTCATAGACCGCGGAGTCGCCATGCGGGTGGTACTTACCGATAACTTCGCCGACCGTCCAGGCCGACTTCTTGTGCGGGCGGTTGGGGTAGATGCCGCTCTCGTTCATCGCGTACAGGATGCGGCGGTGCACCGGCTTTAAGCCGTCACGCACGTCCGGCAGGGCGCGCGCTGTGATAACCGACATCGAATACTCGATGAACGACTGCTTCATCTCGCGACCGAACTCCGAAATCTGGAGCTGACCGCCGTTGATATCCTCGCCGGCCGAGGCGCCACGGTCGACTTCGCCAAAACTCTCCTCGAGCTCGCCGTCGTCATCCTCTTCCTCGTCATCATCGACATCGGGGTTATAGGCGTCCGGGTCGCCGTCCTCGCCCTGCTCAGCACGGGCAAGCAGGCGCTTCAGATCATCGGGCATACCGGCATCGCCGGCCTCGCCCGTACCCTCGTTATTGTTGATATCGTCTGCCACGTTACCTCCTCTTAAGCGTCAAGGAAACGCGCGTCATGCGCATGTTTTTCAATGTACTCGCGGCGATAGCCGACCTCGGAACCCATGAGCTCGCGCACGGCGCGGTCCGCCACCACGGCGTCCTCGATCGACACGCGCTGCAGGATACGGGTCTTGGGGTCCATCGTCGTCGAGGCAAGCTGCTTGGGGTCCATCTCGCCCAGGCCCTTGTAGCGCTGAACGGTATAGCCCTTGCGCTTCTTGGTGATCTTGCCGTCCTTGGCTTTGCCGCCCTCGTCGTTGTCGTCGGGGTTCAGGCCCAGGCTCTGAATGGTGTCGCGCAGAATCTCGTCTTCGGGCTGGCGGCCGTTGGGATACACGTAATGGATCTTGTTGCGTACCTTAATGCCAAAGATGGGCGGGCAGGCAACATAGACATAGCCGGCATCGATCAGCGGGCGCATGTACTTGTAGAAGAACGTCAGCAGCAGGATGCGGATATGCGCACCGTCAACGTCTGCATCGGTCATGATGATGATCTTGTGGTAGCGCGCCTTGCTGATATCGAAGTCGCCACCGTCGCCGGCGCTCGTCGTGACGCCGCAGCCGATCGCGGTGATCAGGGATTGGATGGTGTCGCTCGAGAACGCGCGGTGGTCACCCACGCGCTCGACGTTCAAAATCTTGCCGCGCAGGGGCAGAATCGCCTGGATGTCTCGGCGACGGCCGTCCTTGGCCGAACCGCCTGCCGAGTCGCCCTCTACGATAAAGAGCTCGGTCAGCTCGGCATCGCGCACCGAGCAGTCGGCGAGCTTGCCGGGCAGCGACGCCGTCTCGAGCAGGCTCTTGCGGCGGGTCGCCTCGCGCGCCTTGCGGGCGGCGTTGCGGGCCTTGCATGCCTGCTGGGCCTTCTTGACGATCTCGCGGGCGGGCTTGGGGTGCTCCTCCAGATAATCGGTCAGTCCATCGGTCACGATCTTGAGCGTGAGCGCGCGCATGTAGGAGCTGCCAAGCTTGGCCTTGGTTTGGCCCTCAAACTGCGGATCGGGCAGCTTGACCGAGATGACGGCCGAAAGGCCCTCGCGCACGTCGTCACCGTTCAGGTTGGCGTCCTTCTCCTTGAGCAGGTTCTGCTTGCGGGCGTAATCGTTAATCACGCGGGTGAGGGCGGTGCGGAAGCCCTCGAGATGCATGCCGCCCTCGGGGGTGTAGATGTCGTTGGCAAACGACATGACGTTCTCGCCATAGCCGGCATTCCACTGCAGGGACACCTCGACCTCGCCCATCTTGGTCACGGGCGCATCCGGATCCGATTTACCCTCGATATAGATGGGCTCCTTGAAGGCCTCGGGGACGTCTTTGCCCTCGTTGAGGAACTTAACGAAGTCGATGATGCCGCCCTCGTAGCAGAACTCCTCCACGTGGGGAGTCGCCTCGCGCTCGTCGGTCAGCACAATCTTTAGATTCTTATTGAGGAACGCCGTCTCCTGCAGACGGTTGTGCAGCGTATCGAAATCGTAGACACAGGTCTCGAAGATCTCGTCGTCGGGCCAGAAGTTGACGGTGGTACCCGTCGAATCCGAGGTGCCCACGACCTCCATCTTCTTGACGGTCTTGCCGCGCGAGAACTCCATCTCGTAGACGTTGCCGTCACGGCGCACTTGCACGACCACGCGCTTGGACAGCGCGTTGACGACGGAGATGCCCACGCCGTGCAGGCCGCCCGAGACCTTGTAGGCCGAGTTATCGAACTTGCCGCCGGCGTGCAGGATCGTCATAACGACCTCGAGCGTCGGGATCTTCTTGATGGGATGCTCGTCGACGGGGATGCCCCGCCCGTTGTCGACGACCGTGATGGAGTTGTCGGCGTGGACCGTCACCTGAATCTCGGTGCAGAAACCGGCCATGGCCTCGTCAACGGAGTTGTCAACGATCTCCCACACCAGGTGGTGCAGGCCGCTGGCGCTCGTCGAGCCGATGTACATGCCCGGGCGCTTACGAACGGCCTCGAGACCTTCGAGAATCTTAATCTCGCCGCCATCGTAATCGTTTTCGTTTGCCACACGTCCTCCTTCAGCTAAGAAAATGTGTACAGCCTTACTAGTTTATCGTAAAAAAATACCCTCGGGAACGAGGGTATTTGGCTCTACAAGGCCACCAGATGCGATTTAAGGCTCTTTTTTGCTTTGCACGCCCTTGGCCCACTCGGCACTGGCTCTCATGGCATTCTCGAGGGCCTCGCGCAGTTTTTGATCTTCGATGGGCGCCACTTGGCGCTCGATCTCGCCGCGTTCGGCTTCGCTTAGATCGGCGTGCGGAGCCGGCGGGCGCTCGGTCACGGCCGGGCGCAGGCGCTCCTTGGCAGCCGGCGGCGTGTGACCGGGCGCGGTCGTTTTGAACACCAGGCCGTCCACATGCGCCCCGGCCCGCTCCATGCGTGCCCGGATGATCTCGCGCAGCAGCGTCATCTCCTGCGTCCACGAGGGCGAATCGAGATACACCAGCAGCTCATTGGACTCGGGCAGGTAGCGCAGGCCCGTCACGTGGCGTCCCTCGCGCGTGCCCGAGCACACCGCATTCCAGGCGCGATAGACCGCACGAGATTCCTCTGCAGCCTCCATTTGCGCGCGGCGCTCAGGTGTCGCGGCCGCCAGGATGCGCTGACGCTCGGCATCCAAAAAGCCGCCAAAGGCAACCGTTCCGTTCTCGCGCTCGTAATTAGCACGTCTCACCCATGCTCACCACCTTGGCTCGATCAAGCAGGTCATCGGTAAAATACCTCAGATTGGTGGTGGTTATGACCGTCTGGATATCATCACCGATCAGCTGCAGAAAAGCGCCTCGCCGCCCGGCATCGAGCTCGCTCATCACGTCGTCCAAAAGCAGCAGTGGCGCGGTGCCCAGGATATCGCGCGCCACGGCCACTTCTGCCACCTTCCAGGCAAGCACCAGCGTTCGCTGCTGGCCCTGGCTGGCAAATGAACGGGCCGATCGGCCCGCGACGGAAAACTCAATCTCGTCGCGATGCGGACCCACAAGCGTCACGCCGCGGCGCATCTCCTCATCGGCACGCTCATCGAGGGCCGCGAGCATATGCTCGTACGCCCAGCCCTTCAGCTCTTCGCGATCCTCGACCTGGGGCAAATCCCCCAGCGTGGACGTATAGGTCACGTTGGCAGCCTCACCGGATGCCACTTGCCCGTAGGCAGTGTGCACATGGCCCGCCAGCCGGTCGAGCAGGGCTAACCGGTGCACGAGCAGGGCCGAGCCCGCGCGGGCAATCGAATCATTCCACGCGCCGAGCATCTCGCGGCAGCACCAGGTCTCCTTGAGCAAGGCGTTACGCTGGGTCACGCAGCGCCCATAGGTGCTCGCAAGATCGGCATAGCGTGCGCTCAGTTGCATGCCAAAGTCATCGAGGGCGGCGCGGCGCACACTGGCGCCTCGCTTAACCATGTCCAGATGGTCGGGGCAAAACAGCACGCTCGGCAGAACCCCGCGCACACCGGCGGCAGAGCATCTCTTGCCGTTGCGGCTAAACGAGCGCTTACCGTCCTCCGCGTTCAATCCCATATCAAGCACGCGGCCGTCGCCCTCGAGCCTCAGCTCGGCCTTGCACGAGCCCACGCCGTCATGGACGAGCTCGGCTGCGGTCGGATGCCTAAACGAGGCGCCGCTCGTCAGCAGCTGCAGCGCCTCTATGAGATTGGTCTTTCCCGCCGCGTTGGGTCCCGCAAGTATCGTCACGCCCTCGTCCAGGGCAAGGCGATAACTATCGAAGCTGCGGTAGTGCGCGACGGAAAGATCGCGGGCGAACATGGTCATGGCGCAACGCTAGATGCGGACCGGCATGACCAGGTACAGGTAGTTGATCTTGTCGTAGGACTTGAAGATGCCCGCCTGCGAGTAGCTCTTGAGCTCCAGCGTGATCTCCTTCTCCTTGGACAGGGCATTGAGGCAGCCGAAGATGTAGTGGTAGTTGAAGGCGATGGTACCCGACTCGCCCTCGGCCTCGACATCGATCGTCTCCTGCGCCAGATCCTGGTCGTTGGAGATGGAAGACAGGCCCATCTGCCCGTTCTCGACATCGATCTCGAACTTGACGGCGGGGTTGGCGCTCGCGATAACGGCAACACGCTTGAGGGCGGCATTGAAGGCGGCGACGTCGATCTTGACGCTCGTCACGCACGAATCGGGGATGAGCTGCTTGTAGTTGGGGTACACGCCCTCGATGCGGCGCGACACGTAGGTGGTGTTGCCGGCCTCGAAGACGACCTGGGTGTCGGTAGCCCCGATCATGATGGTCGCCTGGCTGGCCATGATGTTCAGCGCGTCGTTAAAGGCGTCAGCCGGAACGTTGAGCTCAAAGGAGCCCTCGAGGGTCGAGGTCTCGACCTGCGTATCGCACACGGCCAAGCGGAAGGAATCGGTCGCCACCAGGCGCACGGTATTGTTCTCGACCTTCATGTGCACGCCGCCCAGGATGGGGCGGGCCTTGTCGGTCGAGGTGACGCGCCACACGCGACCGACCATTTCGGACAAGATATCGGTCGGCAGCTCCACGGCGCTCTCGATGGCATAGGCCGGAAACTCGGGGAAGTCATTGGCATCGAGCGTGTTCAGCCTAAAAGAGCTCTTCTCGCAACTGATCAGCACCTGGCGCTCGGACAGCTCAAAGGTGACCGGGGCATCGGGGAGGGTCTTGGTGATATTGGAGAGCATCTTACAGGGGATAACCATCTCGCCCTCTTCTTCGACATGCGCCGCGATGCGATGACGGATCGAGATGGTGTAGTTAGAGGTCTGGAATTCCAAGATGCCGTCTTGGGCCTTGACGAGCACGCCCGACAGGATGGGAAGGGTGGATGCCGAAGCGACACCCTTCATAACGACGCCGATGGCTTGTGTAAGCGAGCTCTGGCTGACGGTGAACTTCATCTTTTAATACCTTTCTATAGATATAAATATCTTAATAATAGTAATAGCACTGACGAAACTGTTGATTACTCCCAAAGACGCAGGTCAGACCCAGGAAGAGAATCGACAGCAACCTGTGTGCAACGGGGGTGGTTTTCCACGTTCAAAACCTGCGCAAAACTTTTCATCACCGCGGGTTGGGTTTTAGACACCTTATGCCCGTGGTTTCGACAAGTTTTCAACAGGTGTCTCTATTTCCCTACGAACGCAGTGTAATTTTATCGCGCAACGACTTGAGGTCTTCGGTGACGGTGCGGTCTTCCTGGATCATCTTCTGGACCTTTTTGTAGCTCGTGCTGACGGTCGAGTGGTTGCGGTTGCCAAATTCGGCGCCCACCGCCGTGGTCGTCATCTCGCACATCTCGATGGCTAGGTAGATAGCGATATGGCGTGCTTTGGCGATATTGGCGTTGCGACGCGGGCCGATGAGCTCCTCGTGCGTCACGCCGTACTGCTCTTCGATGACGGACTGAACCGTCTGGACGTTGATCTTTTTGGCCGATGTGTCGAAGTACTGGCTGGCGATGGCGTCGATATCGTCAAAGGTGAGCTCCCCGCCCTCGCGCTCGCGGTCCCCCGCCTCGCCGGCACAGCGCTCGCAGAAGCTCTCGAGTTCGCGGATGTTGGTGCCCGAGACTTCGGCCATGTGTTTAAAGTGCTCGTCGGTCAGATGCCCGCCGTCGCCCCCATAGGCCGCCAGCAGCGAGTCGTCGCCTGCCTCGGGAGCGGCGACGATGGTGTTCTCGTAATAGCGCTGCAAGATCTTGTATTTCATCTCGTAGCTGGGCTCTGCGACCAGGCAGAGCATGCCGGCGTTAAAGCGGCTGGTCAGGCGTTCGTCCATGCTCAGGTCCTTGGGGGCGCGGTCTGCCGCGATGACGACCTTCTTGTTGTTGCGGATGAACTCGTCCATGAGCTGGAAAAAGTAGTCCACGCTCGCGCGCTTGCCGATGATGTTTTGGATGTCATCGATGATGAGCACGTCCACACCGTGGTACGCCTGCATGATGGGGGCGTTGCTCTTCTTTTGGCGGTCGAACTCGGTCATCAGGTCGTCCAGATATGCCTGGGAGTTGGCATACTTGACCTTGATCTCGGGCGACTTCTCGGCGAGCTCGTTTTTGATGGCAAGCAGCAGGTGCGTCTTGCCCAGGCCCGATTTGCCGTAGATGAACAGTGATGTGCACGTGCCGCGCTCGTCCGCGAGGGCGGCAAACTTGAGTGCCGAGCGATAGGCATGGCTGTTCTCTGGGCCGTAGACGAAGTTCTCAAAGGTGAATTTTGAGTTCGCGGCGAGTGGGGCTCCATCCGTATTCTGCTCGGCCGGCACGGTCGGTGCTGACATGGGTGAAGCGGGGGTCGCAGCTTGCGTGGATTTAGTCGGCGCTCCGCCCTTCATCTGGTTCATCATGCGACGAAAATCATCGGCCGAGAGCGTGTTCTTGATTGCAATGCCCGAATCTGCGCCCGCCGCTGCGTCGTGAGCGATGGGCATGTGCGTGACGGGTGCGTTCGCTGACGTCGCTGCCGCGGTCGGCAACGGCGCCATGGTTTCACGGGAAACATCACCGTGCTGGTGCTCGATTGTCGGCGCGTCGCCTGCGGAGGCCGGCACCGCCGGGGAAGCAGCGGGAGCCGTGGCGGGCGCCGTCGCGGCAGCGGATTCCGTCGCGGCGCCTTGCGGTGCCACGATGTCGAGCGCAATCGGTGCAAAGGCGATTTCTTCCAGATAGGCCTCAATAGTCGGCTGATGCTTTTTGAGCTGCGCGATGGCAAAGCGCGAGGGTGCCTCGATCGTGAGCGTATCTTCGGTCAGGCTTATGGCGCGCGATTGCCCCAGCATGTTGATGAGGCGTGCATCTTGGCCGTCGCGCTGGCAAAAGGCGATGGCATCCCCCAGGATGATGCTTGCTTCCTCGTCCACTGTCTCTCCCGTTCTTTAGCTCTGAGCTCGCACGCGAGCGGCGCCGAGTTCGGTCAGATGGTATTTCTGGCCATGCTTGATGACCAAGCCGGCCTGCGCCAAGTCATTGAGCGTGCGTGACCAAGTGGGGGCCGAGTTTCCAAACGCCCTCGCCAGATCGGTTGCACCGCACGCTTGATTTTGCGCCAGATAGCCCAGCGCGGCGTTGCCGCGATCGCTTACGAACACGTCCGGTTGTGGCTGCGCATACTGATTTGCTGCATTAGGATACATCATTTGAGCTGCTGGTTGTTGAGAACTCTGCATCGGCGGCATTTGCTGTTGAAAACTTTGAGGCCACTGTTGGTAAGGCTGCGGAGGCATCTGCTGGGCCCAGGGGTTGTACTGCTGCTGCGCCATCTGCTGGTACGGCTGCTGATATCCCTGCTGGTACTGCTGCGGGAACTGCTGGCCATACCCCAGTGGCGGCATCTGCTGATATGGATATCCCTGTTGGTACGGCTGATAGCCCATTTGCTGGCCACCCGGCGCCCCCGTCGCCTGCTGCATTGCTGCTGCATCCTGATCCGCCAGCGGCATGGTCTCTGGCGTGTTTGTCGGCATCGACATCGATGCCGCCCGGGGTTCTTGTGTAGGTAGCATTCCGGGCTGCTGCATCTGTCCCACGGGGGGCTGCATCTGCTGCGTTGCCACGGGCTGCTGCGCAAAAGCTCCCGGCAGGGGATATGTGGGCTGCTCCGTCTCGGGCCGCACGGCAGCGCCGCGTCCGCCGGCACGCTCGATTTCCTGCACGCGTTTAGGGTTCAGGCTTACCGTAACCACGGTGCCGTTGCCCATGTTGTCCTCGATGGATACGGCACCGCCGGCGTTTTCCAAATACTCCTGCACCATGGGAAACCCTGCTCCGGTTCCACGGATATAGCGCTTCATCTTGCTGTTTGCGCTGGTAACGCCAAAGTCGAAAGCACGTTCCTTGTCGTCGATGCCGGGTCCTTGGTCAGCAAAGCGGATGGTGTCTCCGCCGTCCAGAATCGAGATGATGGGCTCGGCAAAGTGTGCGTGGATAAAGTTTTCGACAATCTCGCGGATGACCATGAGCGAGATATGGCCACCTTGTTCTTTCATGCACTGGTAGACGGTGTTGGTCGTCTCTTCCAAATACGTGCGGACATCTTGCGGATCAATGACGATCACCCGCGGTGTCGACAGCATGTCGTCATAGACGGCGATGCGCGCGGCGTACATGGCTTTTGGCGCCTGCGTGGTCGTCTGCTCGCCTTCCGCACGCTCTTCGCGCACGCCGGTGATGTGCTCGTTGTCGGGTGCCGGGTCTCCGGAATCGACCATGGTGTAAAAGTCGTCAGACATGCTGCTCGCAATCTTTCAAAAGGTTTCGAACAAATAGTAGCTCACCGTGCAACGTTTCTCATCTTTCGACAACTTTTCAAAACTTGTTGAAAACTTTGGAAAACGGGTGAAAAGTTCTCAACATTGCCAACATGACCTGTTGAAAACTCGATGAAATATCGTGAAAGGTTGCCATGAGGCGCAAATTTCGGTTGTGCTTATGGGGGAACCGTGTGAACTGCGCAACCTTTTACCTTTGATTTCTTGACATTTGAACATTGATTTCCCTACAATCTTCAAGCTCACGTGTCTATATCTGCGTCCGCGTCCCCGCGGACACTCGAAATGCAGCAGGAGGAACTTAAGATGAAGCGTACGTATCAGCCTAATAAGCGTAAGCGTGCCAAGACCCATGGCTTCCGTGCCCGTATGGCCACTAAGGGTGGTCGTGCCGTGCTCGCCCGTCGTCGCGCCAAGGGCCGCAAGCGTCTCACTGTCTAGCAGCGATACACACATCTCGCATGAAGACTATTAAGTCTCGGCAAGATTTCGAGCATGTGTTCAGTCAGGGGCGTCGTTTCAATCACCCTCTGATTCGAATGACCATATGTGAATCGGTTGGCGAAGGCGACTCCGGAAGGGTCGCCTTCGTTGGTGCTAAGCGACTCGGTTGTGCCGTCGTGCGCAACCGATCTAAGCGTGTGATGCGCGAGGCCGCCCGCAGCTGCGGATTTCCCGTTGCGGGTTATGACATCATCTTGTTTGCAACTCCCAAGACGAGGGTTTCCTCGCCGCAGGAGATGGACAAGGCGTTGCGTTCGCTTATGAAGCGCGCCGGCGTTGCCGGGGAGGAGCGATGAGCAATCACGTTTTGCGACGTGTTGCCATCGCTCCTATTCGCATATATCAACAGGTTATTTCGCCCTTATTGCCTGACGCCTGCATTTATTACCCAACGTGCTCGCAATACGCCATCCAGGCGATTGAGAAGCACGGTGTTTTGAGAGGCTGCTGGCTTGCCGTGAGGCGCATCGCTCGCTGCAATCCCCTGCACGTCGGCGGTTATGACCCTGTGCCCTAGCGGGCACTCGCTATCGGAGGAAAACTTACATGTGGGATTGGATCGTTAACATCCTTTTCGAGCTGCTCAAGCTCATCCAGACCTTTGCGGTCGACTGGGGCCTGTCCATCATCATCCTGGTGGTCATCATCCGTCTGCTGCTGACGCCGCTTATGCTCAAGTCGACCAAGTCGACGGCTCGCATGCAGGTGCTGCAGCCCAAGATGCTCGAGATCCAGGAGCGCTATGCCGACGATCCCCAGCGTCAGGCCGAGGAGATGCAGAAGTTCTACAGCGAGAACAAGTTCAACCCCATGGCTGGCTGTCTGCCGCTGCTGATTCAGATGCCTATCCTGTTCGCCCTGTTTACATTGCTGCGCAACCTGCCGCAGTACTTTAACGACGGCACGTTCTCGTTCTTCAACATCCTGCCCGACCTGACCACCACGCCGAGCGCTTCCTTTGCCGATGGCTTTATGGTTGCACTGCCTGCGCTGGTTTGCCTGATCCTGTTTGCCGTCCTGACCCTGATTCCGCAGCTCTATATGTCGCGCAACCAGACCGGCCAGCAGGCTCAGAGCATGCGTATGATGGCCGTTGTCATGACGGTCATGATGCTTTGGATGGGCTGGAGCCTTCCCGTTGGTGTTCTGCTGTACTACGACGTCTCGTCTGCTTGGCAGGTTATCCAGCAGATTTTTGTGACGCAGAAGGTCATCGACAAGGCGAAGGCCGATGAGGAGGAGCGTCTTAAGAACGCTCCGCTGCAGGTTGAGGTCACTCGTCGCGAGAAGAAGCCGCGCCCGCACAAGAAGAAGTAGTGGGATATCAATCTTATTTAGGTACCTAACTTTTGGAGTACGTTATGTCTGAAGAGATCATCGAGGATATGCTTGAGGAGGTTGCCCCGCAGGTCGCGGGCGATTATCCCGAGATTGCACAGCGCTACAAGGCTGGTGAAGAGCTGACCGATGAGGAGCTCGACACCATTGCCGATGTTGCGATTTCCATCCTGCGTTCCATCCTTTCGCACTTCGATGCCGCCAACTCTCCTATCGATGAGTATGAGGGCGACGAGGGTGAGCTGATTTTGGATGTAACGGCTCCCGACCTTGCTGTTCTCATTGGCCGTCATGGTCGCACTCTTGATGCTCTTCAGGTTATGTTCTCTTTGCTGGTGAGCCGCAAGCTTGGCTTTAGGTATCCGGTTGTAGTGGACGTCGAGGGATACAAGAGTCGTCGTCAGGATAAGGTCGCCTCCATGGCTCAGTCTGCTGCCGAGCGTGCCATCCGCACTCATAAGAGTGTTTCGCTTCCGCCCATGAATGCCTACGAGCGCCGACTGGTTCACATTGCACTTCGTGGCAACGATGCAGTCGATACTCATTCTGAGGGTTCTGACCCTGATCGCCATGTGGTGATTGTTGCTCGATAATCTACTCGAGCTTATGCTAGGGGGACGTGGTTTCCACGTCCCCTTTTTTTGTCAAAAGTTCTCGATACGCTGATTTTTGTCAGAAAGGAGCTTCTGTTGTTTGTACTTACCGATCAGCAGGCTGACGAGATGTTGAGTCGCCTAACTTCCTATTGCAAAGAATATTCCTTGAGCGTAACTGATATTGAGCTGAGGAAATGTATCCAGCATTTGGATTTGGTTCTAGAAACAAATAAGACAACCAATCTCACCCGTATTCTTAACGTAGAAGATGCTGCCGTACTTCATATCCTCGACTCACTTGTTTTGCTCCCCTATATCAATAAGGCTCCTGAGGGAGCTTTGCTCGATATGGGAACAGGTGCGGGCTTCCCTGGTATTCCATTAACCATAACCACGCATCGTAAAGCTACTTATATTGACTCTGTTGGCAAGAAGGTTGATGCGGTTAATTCCTTTGTCCATGCTCTTGGATTGAAACATGCTCATGCGGTTCATGATCGTCTTGAAGAATATGCTCGAAGCCATAAGAAGCAGTTCTCCGTTGTAACCGCCCGCGCACTGGCCCCTCTACCGATTCTTGTTGAGTATGCGGCTCCGTACCTGAAGGATGGAGGGCTATTTGTTATCACCAAGGGCAATCCTTCGGATGAGGAGTTTGCTTCCGGCATGTCAGCAGCTAAGATTTGCGGCTTCACTTTGCTTCTGAATGACGCAATTGATTTGCCTGAAGGCTTGGGTCACAGGGAGTTCATTGTTCTTAAGAAGAGTCATTCAGCATCCGTTTCATTGCCTCGTGCAAATGGCATGGCAAAGAAGAATCCGCTTGCCTAGATGTTTCACGTGAAACATAATGGATACTAACAGCTTGCAGTGTTTCACGTGAAACATAGCAGTTGCTATCGATTCGGAATGTTTCACGTGAAACATCCTCCGTTTGACAGCTTTAATACACACCAGGAGGGACCGTGGGATTTCGCGACGTTAAGCGTTCTAAGAGCGCAAAAGACACGCGTATCATTGCAATCATCAATCAAAAAGGCGGCGTCGGTAAGTCAACGACGGCTGTAAACCTTGCAGCAGCACTGGGTGAGCAGGGTCGTAAGACACTGATTGTCGATTTTGATCCGCAGGGAAACAGCACCAGTGGATTCGGAATTGAAAAAGAAGACCTTGATCACTGCATCTATGATGCATTGTTGAATGATGTGCCGGCAGAATCGCTTGTTCTTGATACAAATTGCAAAAAGGTATTCGTAATTCCGGCTACAATTCAGCTTGCAGGCGCGGAAATTGAACTCGTAAGCGCAATTGCTCGTGAAACCCGTCTCAAAGATTTGCTTGAGCCGATTCAGGACGAGTTCGATTTTATTTTCATTGACTGCCCTCCTTCGCTCGGCCTGCTTACTATCAACGCTTTGACCGCAGCAGACAGCGTTTTGATTCCGATCCAGTGCGAGTATTACGCACTCGAGGGCGTTACGAAGCTGCTTGAGTCAATGAAGATGGTCAAATCTCGTCTGAACAAGGACTTAGACACCTACGGTGTGCTTATGACCATGTATGACTCGCGTACTTCTCTATCGAATCAGGTTGTTGAGGAGGTTCAATCGTACTTTGGTGATAAGGCGTTTAAGACGTTGATCCCCCGTACGGTTAAAATCTCTGAAGCTCCGTCTTTTGGAGAACCGGTAATTACCTATGCACCTCAAAATAAGGGTGCAAAAGCATATATGAACCTTGCAAAAGAGGTGATCAAGCGTGCCTAGTGTAAAGAAACGTGGCGGATTGGGACGTGGACTCAATGCTTTGGTCTCAGAGGCCGAGTATGAGACCGGTGGTTCGGCTACATCGGCTGTAAATACCGCATCTGAAACAAAACTACCTATTGAGGATATCGTTCCCAACCCTAATCAGCCACGAATTCATTTTAACGAAACTGAACTTCGCGAGTTGAGCGAGTCAATCCAAGAACATGGAGTTTTGCAGCCGCTTTTGGTTCGCAAGCATGGAAACGGCTATGAGATCATCGCTGGTGAGCGTCGTTACCAGGCGTCGAAGCTTGCTGGTCTTGAGGAGCTGCCTGTCATCATTAAAGAGGTTAATGATGAAGAGATGCTAGCTCTTGCTCTTATCGAAAACCTTCAGCGCTCTGATCTAAATCCCGTCGAAGAGGCTAAGGGCTACCGCCAGCTTATCGATGCCAGCGGTATGACCCAGGAGGCATTGTCGAAGGCGGTAAGCAAGTCACGCTCTGCAATTACAAACTCGCTGCGTCTTCTCGATCTCCCCGAAGTAGTTCAGCAGATGATTTTTGAGGGCAAACTTACTGCTGGTCATGCACGTGCGATTCTTGCAGTTCCCTATGAGGAAGCGCGTATTCGACTTGCAGAGAAAGTTGTTACAGAGGGCCTTTCAGTAAGAGCGACAGAAAATCTTGCTCCGTTGTTTTCTGCCGGAGAGACACCTAAGACGCCAAGGCCTGCAACGCCTCAGTCCTTTAAAAAGGCTGCCCGTGTGCTTCGTCAGGTATTTAATACCAACGTGCGTGTGAAGAGCTCGCGTGGAAAGAATAAGATTGAGATTGAGTTTAAAGACGAGGAAGAGCTCTCTCGTATTCTTGGCGAAATGATTCAGTTTGATCAAGGAGGCCAAGATGAGGAATAAGATTTTAACAGCGATTGCATTGGTGACGACTGTCGCGGCTGGTGCCTTTGCTGGCTATAAGATCGCGACAGACGATGAACTTCGAGGTCGTTTGCTTCGTAGCGCGCAAGATATCGTCGATACTTCCAAAAAGAAAATGGATGTTATGACAGAAGATGTTGCCATGCGTACTGCTCAGGTAACGAAGAATCCCAAGATTAATCAAGGTTGGGTCAGCAACCAATGGGAAAATGTAGGCTATTAGGTACCTAACAATTACTCAGCATATTTTGAGGGATCCTTGTCTGATTCATGAGACAAGGACCCCTTATTTTGGCCGTAAAAAATGGGACAGGTAGCAGCTGATTCAAAATTAAGGTCAATAAATGAAACGACCCCGGTTGCATATTCCGTAACCGGGGTCGTTCGATGTTTCACATGAAACGTTTTGGGATGCGACTCCCCTATGCGTTCTTCTGAACTTTGAAGCGCTGCTTCAGCTGTCCGCAAGCGGCGTCAATATCGTTACCACGGGAGTTACGAATCGTGGTCTCGATGCCACGGGACTCAAGACGACGCTGAAGATCCTCAACCTTATGAATCGGCGACGGCTTGAGCGGGCTACCCTCGATGTCGTTAAGCTGAATGAGGTTAACGTGGCACAGCGTTCCCTCGCAGAAGTCGCAGAGCGCCTGCATTTCGGGATTCGTATCGTTGACGCCTTCGATCATGGCATACTCATAGGTCGGGCGGCGGCTAGTCTTCTCGGTGTAGAGCTGAAGCGCTTCGTGAAGGCGAAGCAGCGTGTACTTCTTAACACCGGGCATGAGCTTATTGCGCGTCGACTGGATGGCGGAATGCAGGGAAACGGCAAGCGTGAACTGCTCGGGGATGTCGGCAAATTTGCGAATACCGGGAATAACGCCACTGGTAGAGACAGTGAGGTGACGAGCGCCGATACCGATGCCATCGGGGTCGTTGAGGATGCGCAGCGCCTTGAGAACCTCGTCGTAGTTGGCAAACGGCTCGCCCTGGCCCATGAAGACAACGCTCGTGGCGCGCTCGCCAAAGTCGTTGGATACATGAAGTACCTGGTCGACGATCTCTTGAGCGGTCAGAGAGCGCTTGAGGCCGTTGAGACCGGTAGCGCAAAAGGCGCAGCCCATGCCACAGCCAGCCTGGGTGGAAACGCAGACGGAAAGCTTGTTACGACGGGGCATACCGACAGTCTCGACGGAAACGCCGTCGTGGTACTCGAGCAGATACTTGCGAGAGCCATCTTTGGAAACCTGCTTGGTTAGTTCAGTCGGCGTGTCAAAGGCAAAAGCCTCTTTAAGCTGCTCGCGGAAAGCCTTGGGAAGGTTGGTCATATCGTCAAACGAACAAACGTTCTTCTCGAAGACCCATTCGATGAGCTGCTTCGCGCGGAAGGCGGGCTGGCCAAGTTCGGCCACAAGGTCGCGAATATCGTTTTGGCTCAAGTCGCGAATGTCCTGAGATTTAGTCCTGGGATTCATGGAAGCCTTTCGATTTTGGGGAAACGTAGAGGGTATCGCTACAATATGGTATCAGCTGCAGAAATTATAGAGGAGGAGTCTGCCCATGCCGGGTAAAAGCCTAGAGAACATGCACGTAGCGGTCTTGGCGGGCGGTCATTCCGCCGAGCGCGAGATCTCGCTCAATTCGGGAAAGAACGTTGTGGTGGCACTGAAGGAGGCCGGCTACACCTCGGTGGAGCTGCTCGACACGACCGCTGATGATTTTATGGTAACCATGGCGACCGGCGGCTTTGACGTGGCGTTTATCGCCATGCACGGTGCCGGCGGCGAGGATGGCGCCATGCAGGGTGCCATGGAGACCCTGGGTATCCCCTACACGGCCTCGGGCGTGCTTGCCAGCGCCTGCGGTGCCGACAAGGAGGTCTCTAAGCTCCTGTACGCCAAGGCGGGCATTCCCATTGCCCCCGGCCTTGCGCTCGAGGTGGGCGATGAAGTCGATATCGATCATATCGTCGAGGTCTGTGGCGAGCGCTGCTTTGTGAAGCCGGCCGTCAACGGTTCCAGCTATGGCATTTCCCTGGTCCATGAGCCCTCCGAGCTGCCCGCGGCAATCGCCAAGGCGTTTGAGTACGGCGACAAAGTGCTGGTCGAGAAGTGCATCGAGGGTACCGAGATCACCGTCGGCGTATACGGCGAAGACGACGTGCGCGCTCTGCCGATTGTCGAGATTCGTAAGCCCGAGGACTGCGAGTTCTACGATCTGGACGTGAAGTATGTCGACCCTACGGACATCCATCGCATTCCGGCGCAGATTTCACCCGAGAATTACGCTCGTGCCCAGGAGCTTGCCTGTGCTGCTCACAAGGCCCTCGGTTGCCTGGGTATCTCGCGCAGCGATTTTATCGTGAGCGAGGACGGCCCCGTTATCCTCGAGACCAATACCATTCCCGGCATGACCGATACGTCGCTGTATCCGGATGAGATCCGCCACACCGACGACATGACGTTCCCGCAGGTCTGTGACAGCCTGATCCGTATGGGCCTTCGTCGAGCGGGCATTGCATGCTAATCGAGGACGCGGTTTCGTCAGGAACACCGCAGTTTGTCATCGACTCCTATGCCACGCTTGCCGAACGCGCCAAAACGCAGTCCTTCGGCCTCATCGAGGAAGATGTGATTGTCCTCGATACCGAGACCACAGGTCTTTCGGTGCAGGACAATGAGCTGATCGAGATCTCGGCGGCCCGTCTTTCGGGCCGCGAGGTCGTCGACCGCTTCGATACCTTCGTGCATCCCAAACAGCTGATTCCCGCCGAGATTACCGAGCTCACGAGCATTACAAATGCCGATGTGGCAGATGCCCCGTCGGCCGTTGAGGCCGTAGCCGCTCTCGCCGATTTTGTCGGTGGTTGCCCGGTAATCGCACATAACGCCACGTTCGACCGCTCGTTTATCGAGTCGGTCAAAGGCGGCGTCAACGTGAGCGATATTTGGATCGATTCGCTGGCGCTGTCGCGCATCGCGCTTCCGCGCCTGGCCTCGCACAAGCTGTCTTTTATGGCCGATCTGTTTGGCTGTGACTCGGTATCACACCGTGCCAATGCCGACGTCGACGCCCTGTGTGGCGTATGGCGCGTGTTGCTCGTGGCACTCACCGACTTGCCCCAGGGCCTCATGGCGCGCCTAGCCGACATGCATCCGGACGTGCCTTGGTCCTATCGTCCAATCTTCTCATTCTTGGCGGGGCAGAACCCTGGTTCTATCTTCTCTCTCAGCGCCGCTCGTGCTGACGTTCTCAAGGCCGATCGCGCCGACGATCGGGTGGACGCCGACGAACTGCCGATCCTCAAGATGCCGAGTCGTGAGGAGATTGAGGCAGACTATGCGCCAGGTGGCCTGGTCAATCGCATGTATCCCACCTACGAGCCGCGTGATGAGCAGATCGCGATGGCGCTCGAGGTCCGCGATGCGCTGGTCACGGGCACTCATCGTGTAATTGAGGCGGGCACGGGCGTCGGCAAATCGATGGCCTATCTGGTGCCTTTTGCCGAGGCAGCACGCCGTAACAACATCACGGTTGGTATTGCGACCAAATCGAACAATCTTGCCGACCAGCTCATGTACCATGAGCTGCCAAAACTTGCCGAGCAACTGGACGGTGGCCTGTCATTTTGCGCTCTCAAGGGCTATGACCACTATCCGTGCCTGCGCAAGCTTGAGCGCATGAGCCGCGGCCAGGTCGAGATTACCACCAAGCGCGATCCGGCGGACACGCTCACGGCGGTCGCGGTCATTATGGCGTACGTCTG
>CAVALS010000047.1:0-23945 GCA_963589385.1 Bacteroidaceae bacterium | reverse complement strand
TTGTCGCAGCCCCGACCCGCGGTCACGAGCGGGGGCTCCTGTCGTTTCCGTGCCCCTGGATTGGGTCATAGTGTCTGACGTTGCCAATACATCGATGTAGTCATTGGGGACGTTCTTAAACGACTACCCAACGGCTATTGCGCACATGGCTCGCATGACAGTTGTCTCTTTTATGTTTCCTTTAGCCGTTGCTGCCTAGGATGGGGGTTAGTCGGTAGGAAGGGAGCGTCTATATGGACGACGCGAGCGAGCGTTCAATCGAAGAGGACATGCTCGATCAGTTCAATTACTTTGATGATGAGGACGAGGAGCTGATCGACCGTCGCGAGCCAGCGCCGCTTGATTCCTTTGATCTGGTCGATGAAGAGACTGATGAGGTTGAGGACGAATCAACGGAGCCCCCACAGTCTTCGCGCCTTAACTCGCTGCTTTCGAGAGCCCCCATGCACCACGGTGTCCGTGCCGGCGCGCTCCATATGAAAACTGACTGGCACCAGATCGTGACGGCAGGCGATGAACTTGCCGTCGATGCGCCGCTCACCGATAAATCATCCATCATCTGCCGCACCGGTATGCTTATGCTCGCGAGCGGAACGGGTGCCTGGCGTGTTCGCGATACCATGAATCGCGTCGCCGCCGTACTCGGCGTCACGATTCACGTCGACTTGAGTCTCCTGTCGTTTGAGTGTACCTGCATCGAAGATGGCCACTGCTTTAACGAGGTCGTCAGCCTGCCCACAACCGGCGTCAATACCCATCGCATTTGGATGATGGAGAGTTTCCTCAAGGAAATCGAGACCTATGGTCGTCGCTTCACGGTGCACGAGTATCACGAGATGCTCAAGACCGTTGAGAGTTCAAAACCTGATTACGCGCCTTGGCAACAGGGCCTTGCGGCGGCCTGTGCTTGTGGCGCCTTCGTCTTTTTGCTCGGCGGCGGCCCTATCGAGATGGCATGCGCGTTCGTGGGCGCGGGTGTCGGCAACTTTGCCCGCTCCCATATTCTCAGGCAAGGCCTTGGTCAGTTCAGCGCGCTGACGACCGGCGTTGCGCTCGCTTGCGTTTCGTATCTGCTGGCATTGCTCGGCCTTGGCCAGGTCATACCGGGGGCAATGTCGCACCAAGAAGGCTATATCGGCGCGATGCTCTTTGTGATTCCCGGCTTTCCGCTCATTACGGCAGGCCTCGACATCGCTAAGCTCGACATGCGAAGCGGTATCGAGCGCCTTTCATATGCCGTATCGATTATCGTGATGGCGACGCTCGTAGGTTGGATGGTTGCCGAGTGTGTTGGCCTGGCGCCGGACGACTTTGCGCCGCTCGGCCTTTCGCCGCTTGCTCTTACGCTCCTGCGCGTGGTGATGAGCTTCGTTGGCGTATTCGGCTTCTCGGTGATGTTCAACAGCCCGGTAAAGATGGCCGCGGCAGCTGGGCTGATCGGCGCCGTGTCCAATACCCTGCGTCTGACCCTTGTCGATGCGCCGACGATGATTCCCTTCCTGGGCCTCAGCACGGGAATGCCTCCCGAGGCAGCAGCGTTTATCGGCGCGCTGGTATCGGGTCTGCTGGCAAGCTTGGCCGAAGTCAAGCTCACCTACCCGCGCATCGCCCTCACGGTGCCTTCGATTGTCATTATGGTGCCGGGCTTGTATCTCTATCGCTCTATGTATTACATGTGCACCTTCGACACGGTCAATATGCTCGGCTGGTTTGTGCGCGCAGTGCTCATCGTAGCGTTTCTGCCCGTTGGACTGGGTGTGGCGAGAACTCTCACCGACCCTCGCTGGCGCCACACCAGCTAATTGGTACAAGGGGGACAGGTTACTTTGCACCAAATGAGTTGCGGTGAAATAGGGACTGAATTGCTGCTTAAAGGGTCAAAACAGTCCGTATTCCACCGCAACTTATGGGGTCGGGGGATTATCGGTGCCCTGCATCTTCATAAACTCAACGCTTACGAAGCGCAGGCCTTTCATGCTAGGCTGGTTTCACCACATAAGTAGTCGCAGACGCACGTACCACGGGCGGGCGAGATGAAGTCCCAACAGCTCCATCTTGCCCGCCCGTTTTTGTTGCGTGGTGCCGCGGCGTAACACAGAAAGGATTTTGCCCTTTATGCCTATCAACAAACGAGAGAGCCTGCTGTTCACCTTTATCATGTGCTTTTGCATGGTGCTCTGGATGAGCATCTACAACGTTGCCCTGCAGCATGGGGCCATCAACGGCGAGGTTGTTGCCGCCGCGTGGCTCGGCTTCCCCGTTGCCTACATTTTGCCATGTGCTGCGACTGGTTCGTCGCCAGCCCGCTCGCCAAGGGTTTCGCCTTTAAGTACTTGGTCACGCCGGGCAAGAGCTCGCCGCTTGCCATGACGCTCGCCGTCAGCTCCTGCATGGTCGTCCCCATGGTTATCATCATGTCGCTGTACGGTGCCTGCGAGGGTCTGACGCACATGCCCGGCGGCATCCTTGCGAACCTGTATTCCGTGCCCGCGATCTGGATGATCAACATCCCGCATAATTTTGTGATGGCGCTGCCGTGGAACCTTTTGGTAGCCGGTCCGATTTCCCGCTTCGTCTTCCGTCGCGCCTTCCCTGTGGGGACGGTTTTCGAGGAGGAGCATGCCGAGCTCTTGGAGCAGGCTATGGCTCCTGAGTGCGAGTAGCTCGCTTAGGGATCTGCTGAGCGCGGGCGACTTGCTTGGTTGGAGCCCTAAGCGTGGATAGCTCGCTCGGCGACATCGCGGGCGCGAGCGGTGCGCATGACCGGAGGGCCCGTGCTGCTCCGTTGCCCGACGTGCTAGCGCGCAGAACAATCTGTTGGTGCATTCGGCGGCTGCTGAAGCGTTTCGGCAGCCGCTATTTATACGGAGTTTAAATACAACAGTCTGTTGTATTACGTAGAGTGGTATATCTCTAGCAGGAAAAATGCGAGAGACGGAGCATTATGGCGTTGTTAGTAGGACTGGACGTAGGGTCGACGACGACCAAAGTTTACGCGATGCACGAGGATATGACCGAGGCGTGGTGGGGATATCGCCGCCACGGGGCGTGTCAAACAGCGAGCGTGCGCGCCATGCTCGGCGAGCTCGCCGAGCGCTTTCCCCATGAGTCGCTGCGCGTTGCGGTGACCGGCTCGGGTGCGCGCGATATCGCGACCGCGCTGGGCGCCTCGTACGTTCAGGAGGTGGTCGCCAACGCGCTCGCGATCAGCAGGTTCTATCCGCAGACGCGCTGCGCCATCGAGCTGGGCGGCCAAGACGCCAAGATGATCTTCTTCCGCACCAACGATAAGGGAGACGTCGAGGTTGCCGACATGCGCATGAACGGCTCGTGCGCAGGCGGTACCGGTGCATTTATCGACGAGATGGCAAAGCTCATGGGGGTCGGCACCGAATCGGGCGAGTTCGAGCAGCTCGCAAGCCGGGGAACGACCGTCCACGAGGTCTCGGGCCGCTGCGGCGTGTACGCAAAGACCGATATCCAGCCGCTGCTCAACGAGGGCATTCCTACCACCGACCTGGCGCTTTCGGCGCTTCACGCGGTCGCCCGCCAAACGATCGGCGGTCTGGCCCAGGGTATCGACATCGAGCCGCCGGTAATCTTCGAGGGCGGTACGCTCGCCTACAACCCAACGCTGGTCCGCGTGTTCCGGGAGCAACTGAATCTATCGGACGATCAGGTTATCGTCCCGCGCGATCCGCAGATCATGGTCGCGCGCGGTGCCGCCCTGTCGCTGACCGACATGTTCGCATCGTCCCAACCGATCGACCTTCCCGACGCTTTTGTCCGGCTGGATAAGCTCGAGACGGTCGCGCCCGCAAGCGGGGAGGGACGTCTTGCCCAGCCCTTTTTTGCCACACCTGCCGAGCAGGCGGATTTTACGGCACGCCATGGCAAAGAGACGCCGGCAAAGGGTCCGGATGCGTATGCGCCCGGAGAGACGGTACGTGTGGCGCTCGGTATCGATTCGGGGAGCACGACGACCAAGTTCGCCCTGGTCGATGAGGCGGGTGAGCTTGTCGATTCGTTCTACGCGTCTAATAACGGCAGACCGCTCGACGTCGCCCAACAGGGTCTTGTCAGCTTGAAGAACCGCTGGGAGACAGCGGGAGTCACGCTTGCGATCGATGCCGTGGGCACCACGGGATACGGCGAGGAGCTTTTCGCGCGCGCGTTCCACGCCGACTACCATACGGTCGAGACGGTCGCGCACGCCCGCGCCGCGTGCGCATGCGTTCCCGATGCGACCTTCGTGCTCGACATCGGCGGACAGGATATGAAGGCCATCTGGCTCAACCACGGCGTGCTGACCGATATCGTCGTCAACGAGGCGTGCTCTGCGGGCTGCGGCTCGTTCCTCGAGGGTTTTGCCAAAAACCTCGGAATAGCCGTTGAGGATATCGCGACCGAGGCATTTTCGTCCAAAGCCCCCGCCGTTCTCGGCAGCCGCTGCACGGTGTTCATGAACAGCAGCGTCGTTTCCGAGCAGCGGCGCGGTAAGGGTCCGGGCGACATCATGGCCGGTCTCTGCCGTTCGATTATCGAGAACGTGTTCACCAAGGTCATTCGCGTTTCAAATCTCAACCGTCTGGGCGACAAAGTCGTCGTCCAGGGCGGCACGTTCCGAAACGACGCGGTGCTGCGCGCATTCGAGCAGTATCTGGGCAAACCCGTCACGCGTGCGCCCCACCCGGGGCTGATGGGCGCTATCGGTATCGCCCTGCTCGCGCGCGAGGAATGCCGCAAGGGCGACGCCGGCACGTCGTTTATCGGGCTCGATGCCGTGGGGCGCTTCGAGCATCGCGAGTTCGGCGGCGTTACCTGCCGTCGGTGCAACAACCGCTGCCAGCGCGCGGTCGTGGCATTTGGCGACGGCTCGCTTTACGTCACGGGCAATCGCTGCCCGCGCGGCGGCGCCATCTCATGGGATGAGCTCGTGCGCGAGGTTCCCGCGGCGGAGGAGCTGCGTCCGCAGGGTGCTTGCGAGGCACAGGCACCCGGCACGGGGCGCGACCGGACCGCGGCTGCCCCCAATCTCTTTGTCGACCGCGAGAAGCTGCTGTTCGAGTCGTGCCCCACGGTTCCCGTCTGCGGGGGGCGCGATGTCACGATCGGCATTCCCCGTGTGCTCGAGTTCTGGGACACCATGCCGTTCTGGTCGACGTTCTTCAGCACGCTCGGCTTTAAGGTGCGCGTCTCGGGACGCAGCACCAAGGCGATGTACGAGCGCGGTCTGGCGCACGTCACATCCGACACCGTGTGCTTCCCGGCCAAGCTCGTCCACGGGCACATCCGCAATCTCGTCGACGCCGGCGTCGACCGCATCTTCATGCCCATCATCACGACGGTGCCCACCGAAAACACCGCCTCTACCAGCGAGTGGATGTGCGCCGTCGTAAAGGGATACCCCTACGTGATGCGCAATTCCGATAACCCGGAGGAGCGTTTCGGCGTTCCGTTCGATACGCCGCTGTTCCACTGGTACGACGAGGGCGACCGAAACCGCCAGCTCAAGGCGTGGTGCAAGGAGACCTTCGATATCGATGCCGACCTGGTTGCCAAGGCGACCGAGCAGGCGGACCGCGCGCAGCGGACGTTTGAGAACCAGCTGCAGCTGCGCGGCAGGCAGGTGCTCGAGAACGTGCGCGAGGACGGCGGCTACGCGGTGGTGATCGCTTCGCGCCCGTACCACAACGACCCGCTGGTCAACCACGGGCTGCCCAAGCTCTTCTCTGAGCGCGGCATCCCCGTGCTGACGCCCGATGCGGTGCCGGGGGTCTGCAACGTCGATCTTTCCAACAGCCGCATCGACATCGTGAACAATTACCATGCGCGCATGCTGTCGTGCGCGGTCATCGTCGCATCGACGCCCGAGCTCGAGCTCGTGCAGATGGGCAGCTTCGGCTGCGGCCACGATGCGTATCTCACCGACGAGATCGCGCGCATGATGGGCGAGATGGGCTCCAAGGTTCCGATGATGATCAAGCTCGATGAGAGCGACGTCGCCGGTCCCATGGGCATTCGCGTGCGTTCGTTTATCGAGTCGGTCAACCGTCGTCGCGCGGAGGAGCGTGCCGAGGGCGCCCGGGTGCACGCGGTCCATCCGCTCGACGACCCGTATAAGGTCAAGTACACCAAGCGCGACCGGCACGACAAGATCGCGCTGGTCCCCAACACCTCCCATGCGTTCTGCAGGCTCATGACCGCGGCGATGCACAATCAGGGCGTGCGCGCCGAGGCCCTTGATATCGGGCGCGAGGATGCCATCCGCCTGGGCAAACGCTATGTGCACAACGACATCTGCTTCCCCGCGCAAATCGTGATCGGCGAGGCGCTCGCGGCACTCGAGAGCGGTAAGTACGACCCGCACGACGTCGCCGTGGTGACTGGCAAGTATATCGGCGACTGCCGCCTGACGCACTACATGCCCCTGCTGCGCCGCGCGCTCGACGACGCGGGATACGACTATGTCCCGGTGCTCACCAACGACGACGTCGATGCCCACAATGCGCATCCGGGCTTCAAGCTCGGCCTTGGCCCGAGCATCCAGATCGCCTACGGTCTTCCCATGATCGATGCCCTCGAGGCCATGCTTAGGCGCATCCGTCCCTACGAGCTCGAGAAGGGCGCGGCGGACGCTGCGTTCGACCGCGCGCTCGATGAGGTTATCGAGGGCATGGAGCGCTCCGGGCTGAGAGGCCAGGCGACGGGCTTCAAACGCGCGCTTGCGATCATGGACGCCGTTCCGTACGACCGCTCGAACCCGCATCCGACCGTTCTCATCGTGGGCGAGTACCTGCTCAATTTCCATCTCGGCGCCAACCACGAGATCGAGCGCTACCTCGAGGACAACGGGCTCGAGGTCATCGAGGCGCGCATGACCGACGTGATCCGCAAGACCTATTTCTACAAGCATGCGCAGTCGCGCGAGTTCCACGTCGACCTGTCGCTGCCCGAAAAGGCCTGGTACGCCACGGCGGACAACCTGTTCGAGCTCGCGCACGACCGTTGCGACCGCCTGGGCGCGGCGAGCCCGCTCTACGAGCCGCCGACGCGCATGCCCGAGCTCGTGCGCGCGAGCGATAAGATCCTGCACCATACGTTCGATGCGGGCGAGGGCGTGCTGATTCCGGCGGAGATCCTCGAGCACGCCAAGCGCGGCTGCCGCAACTTCGTGATCCTGCAGCCGTTCGGGTGTCTGCCCAACCATGTCGTGGGGCGCGGGCTCATCCATGCGCTCAAGGAGCAGTATCCCACGGCGCAGTTCCTGCCGCTCGACTACGATCCCGACGTGAGCTTCGCCAACGTGGAGAACCGTCTTCAGATGCTCGTCATGAACGCCAAGGCGCAGGGGTGCGGTGAGGCGCATGGCGAGACCGCGTAAGGACGCCGATGCGCCCGATGCACGCACCCGTATCATCGAGGCGTTTTGGGAGCTCATCGAGAACAACAGCATCTTCGAGCTGTCGGTTGGCGAGGTGACCCGCGCCGCCCAGTGCAATCGCGGAACGTTTTACTACTATTTTCACGATTTCGATGAACTCGTCGCCATCGCCATAGCCCAGCTGCTGCAGGATAACGAGCTCATCACCGATGCCCTCTGGCATTTTTCGAGCGAGGGCGACCTTTCGGCGTTCGACCGGCGCGACGTCCGCTGCCTGCTGCGGCGCATCGTCATCACCATGAGGGCGGGTGCCGCCGAGCAGGTCGTGCAGGGCATCCATACGATCATCATCGACCGCGTGAGAGAGATCGTCCACCCCGACGGAGAAGAGCTCAAGGCAGATTCGAGCTTTGCGGTGGGCTTTCTGGTCTCGGGCATCATGGGCTTTGTGATGGCGGTCGGCTTTGCCCGGGAGGGCGGCGAGGAGATAGACCTCGAGCAGCTGGGGGACAGCGCGTGCGCGTACCTGAGGGCGGTCGCCATGCAGACGGTGGAAACGGTCGCGCAAGTCGAGGGCGTCGATACATCCGAGCTGCTCGAACGCGTCTCCAAGGAGGCCGATGCCTATCGCGCATCGCGTGCGACGAGTCCCGACGTGGTGAAAGACGCCTAGGGTTTCTCTTGCGGGGTGCGCGCATCGCGCGGTGAGTCCCGCGATGCGGTCATAACCTGCATTCATGTGAGCCGGGTTTATAGATATTCCTCCAGCTGTTAACATAGACAACCTGTGGGTAAAGAGACAAAAGCGCCGCCGACGGGCGGGCGTTTTGATTTCGATGAACTCATGTAAGGAAACGAGCATGTTAGATAGATTTACCGATCGAGCGCGCAAGGTCATGTCGATGGCCAAACAGGAGGCGCTCGATCTTCATTCAAATATGGTGGGCACCGAGCACCTGCTGCTCGCGCTTGCCAAGGAGGACGAGGGCATTGCCGCCGAGGCACTGCGTTCGCTCGACATCTCCTACGATGACATCATGGATACTCTCAAAGAGGTCCAGACCACGGTTCCCGAGCCCAGCGAGGAGACCGAGGCGGCCAAGCTCGCCTTTACGCCGCTCGTCATTAGCGTGATGGAGCGTTCGTTCCGCGTGGCGCGTGAGAACAACCAGACCTACGTGTCGACCGAGCACTTGCTGATCGGCATCGTCGAAGAGGGCAACGGCATGGCCATGGACATCCTCATGCGCCTGGGTGTGTCGTCCGCCTCCATCAAAAAGGCTATCGAGAAACTCACCGCCAAGGACCAGGACAAGAAGCGTCCGCTCGCCGGCGCCGGTGCTGGTCGTCCCGGTGCGGGCCTGCCGTTCTTTAGCGGCTCGGATGCCTCTCAGCAAAAGGGGAGTGGCACCGATACGCTTAAGCAGTTCGCGACCAACCTCACGCAGAAGGCGCGCGACGGCGAGCTCGACCCTGTAATCGGTCGCGAAAAGGAAGTCCAGCGTATGATGGAAATTCTTTCGCGCCGCACCAAGAACAACCCGCTCATTCTGGGCGACCCCGGCGTGGGCAAGACGGCCATCGTCGAGGGCCTAGCTCAGCAGATTGCAGCCGGCAACGTGCCCGAGAACCTCATGAACCAGAATATCTGGACGCTCGACCTGCCGGGCCTCGTGGCGGGTGCCAAGTATCGCGGCGAGTTTGAGGAGCGCCTCAAGAACGTGATCCAAGAGGCCACCGAAGCCGACGACGTCATCCTGTTTATCGACGAGATGCACACCATCATCGGTGCCGGTTCTGCCGAGGGCTCCATCGACGCGAGCTCCATGCTCAAGCCCGTGCTCGCGCGCGGCGCCTTCCAGATTATCGGCGCCACCACGGCCGAGGAATTCCGCAAGTACCTCACCAAGGACCCGGCTTTCGAGCGTCGATTCCAGACCATCGATGTCGAGGAGCCGAGCGTCGAGGACACGGTCAAGATCCTGACCGCGCTCAAGCCGCGCTACGAGGAGCACCACCATGTGCGCTATACGCAGGGTGCTATCGAGGCTGCCGCGAACCTTTCCAACCGCTACATCCAGGATCGCTTCCTGCCCGATAAGGCCATCGACCTCATCGACGAGGCCGGCGCCCGCGCTCGCATCGCCGCGAATCGCGCGCCCGAGCCGGTGCGCGAGGCCGAGCATCGCATAGAGGAGCTCAAAGCCGCCGCGCAGGAGGCCACCGAGAGCGACGACATGAACAAGGCCGCCGAGATCACCGAGCAGCAGAAGGCCGCCGAGATTGAGCTCGCCGAGGCCAAGGCCGCCTGGACCGCCGAGCTCGACGCCAGCCCGCTCACCATCGATGTGAGCCAGATCGCCGATATCGTGTCCGTGACTTCGGGCGTGCCGGTGTCCTCGCTTACCGAGAGCGAGAGCCGTCGCCTGCTGCAGGCCGAAAGCGTGCTCAAGACGCGCATCATCGGTCAGGACGAGGCTGTCGAGGCAGTTGCCAAGGCCGTGCGCCGCAGCCGCTCGCCGCTCAAGGATCCGCGTCGCCCCGGCGGCAGCTTTATCTTCCTTGGTCCCACCGGCACGGGCAAGACCGAGCTCGCCAAGACGCTCGCCGAGTACCTCTTTGGCAGCAAGGACGCGCTCATCAGCTTCGACATGTCCGAGTTCGGTAGCGAGTTCGAGGTCTCCAAGCTCATCGGTAGCCCTCCGGGTTACGTTGGTCACGACGAGGGCGGCCAGCTCACCAAGGCCGTTCGTCGCCACCCGTACTCGGTCGTGCTGTTCGACGAGATCGAGAAGGCGCACCCCGACATCTTCAACATCCTGCTGCAGGTGTTGGAGGAGGGTCGTTTGACCGATAGCCAGGGCAAGACGGTCGACTTCCGCAACACCGTGATTATCATGACATCCAACGTGGGCGCCCGCGAGATTGCGCAGGATGCGAGCGTGGGCTTTGGCACCACCGGCGAGCAGGGCCTCACGTCGAGTGAGATCCGTGGTCGCGCGATGGGCGAGCTCAAGCGCCTGTTCCGCCCCGAGCTGCTCAACCGTATCGACGACATTGTGGTGTTCCAGAAGCTCTCGGGCGAGAATCTCACCAAGATCGCGCACCTGCTGGTGGACGACCTGCGTCAGCGCCTGATCGCTAATGGCATGAACATCAAGCTCACCGATGCGGCCTACGACAAGATCGTGGCCGAGGGCACTGACCTCACCAATGGCGCGCGTCCGCTGCGCCGCGCCATCCAAAAGCTCATCGAGGACCCGCTGTCCGAGGAGCTGCTGGCCGGCGAGTGGGGCGAGGGCGATACCGTCCTGTGCGACGTGGCCGACGGCAAGTTCGTCTTTAGCCATGGCACAGGCGAGATTCCAGCGCCGCGTCCGGCGGGTGCGCTCGGGGGCGATACCGCCCCGGCGGCACCGCACACCGGAAACGCCGCGCCTGTGAGCAGTGGCGTGAGCTCGGGCCCCGGCGGCATGATGCAAGCCGGTTCCGGCGCGCTGTAGGGCGTGGCGACAATTTGATACGCGCAATCGAGGCGCTCCGAAAAGGGCGCCTCGATTTGTAGAGCTGCGGAAGTTGTGACCGTTACGCTATACGGTCCACCGTTAGCCGATGATGCGAGGGCGCTCGGCGTTTTCGACTGGTTTATGCACGCAAAGTCTGGGAATATACAAGTCGCATGTCTTACTGTCTAACCAGTTGCGCCAAGGAGGCACCATGGACTACAAGATTACCGGCTACGAGCCCGCCCAGCTGTTCCATTTCTTTGAGGAGGTCAGCGCGATCCCCCGTGGGTCTGGCAACGAGAAGGGCATCAGCGATTTCCTGGTTGCGTTTGCCAAGGAGCGCGGCCTCGATGTGTACCAGGACGAGGTCTACAACGTCATCATTCGCAAGCCCGCATCTGCCGGCGCCGAGAATGCCCCGACCGTAATGCTGCAGGGTCACATCGACATGGTGTGTGACAAGCTGGGTTCCGTCGAGCACGACTTTACGACCGACGGTATCGACTTGGTCGTCAAGGACGGCGTCCTCACCGCTAACGGCACCACTCTGGGCGCCGACAACGGTATTGCCGTCGCTCTGATGCTCACTGTTCTCGATGACGATTCGATCGTTCACCCCGCCCTCGAGTGCGTATTCACCACCGACGAGGAGACTGGCCTGGTCGGCGCCGAGACGCTCGACAAGTCCCAGATTAGCGCCCGCACCATGATTAACCTTGACTCCGAGGAAGAGGGCGTTGCTACCGTCAGCTGCGCCGGCGGTGTCGTCGTTACCTACACCTGCCCGATCGCGCGCGAGCACAAGACCGGTAGCACCCTCACGCTCGACATCTCCGGCCTGCTGGGCGGCCACTCCGGCAGCGATATCAACCTGGAGCGCGGCAACGGCAACCTCATCATGGCCCGCATCATCGACCGCCTGATGGTCGCTGGCGAGCCCGCCATCGTTAGCTTTAACGGCGGCACCAAGGACAACGCCATCAACCGTGAGTGCAAGGCTGTTCTGGTCTACGCCGACCACGCTGCCGCCGAGGCCGCGGCCCAGATCGCAAAGGGCATCATCGCCGACGTTACTGCCGAGCTCGAGGTCTTCGACCCCGGCTTTACCTGCACCGTCGAGATTGCCGACGACGCCGAGGTCGAGGCCATGGACCAGAAGTCCGCGCTTGCCCTCATCCGCGCCCTGCGTCTTGCCCCCAACGGTGTGATTCGCCGCAACGTCGCCACCGACGGCTCCGTGGAGGTTTCCTCCAACATCGGTGTGGTTGCCACTTCTGACGACGAGGTCAAGATCATGTTGTCCCCGCGCTCCTCGATCACCTCGCTGCAGAACGAGTTCAAGGACCGCCTGCAGACGCTGGCCGATGTCCTGGGCTTCGACGCCAAGTTTGAGTTCGAGTATCCCGGCTGGAGCTATGCCGAGCATTCGCCGGTCCGCGACGTCTTTGTCGAGAGCTATCGCGAGCTCTTTGGCTCCGAGCTGCGCATCGAGTCCATTCACGCCGGCCTTGAGTGCGGCCTGTTTGCCGAGGCCCTGCACGGCCTGGACGCCATCGCCGTGGGCCCGACGCTCTCCGATGTCCACACCCCGGACGAGAGCATGGAGCTCGCTTCTGCCGAGCGCTTCTACGAGCTGCTCATCGACGTCCTCAAGCGCCTCGCTGCGTAAAGGTCGCGCTAGCAGCAGCCCGAGCCACGTGCTAGCAGATTGCAAATGACATTACGAGAGGGGGCATCCGAGCTTTTGCGACGGGTGCCCCCTCTCTTCTTTTGGGAAATGGGAAATTGCGGCCACCTAGCCCATATCCGCCTTGATGAGGTCGAGGGTGCGCTGGCAGTTTTCACGGACGGGGCCGAGCATATGCTCGCGCAGGTCCGCCATGCCGGGCAGGTCGGCGTATTCGTCCATGACCTCTTCCATGCAAACGGGTACCTCGTAGGCGAGGTCCATCATGGTCGCAAAGCAAAACTTCTCAGATAGTCCGGCATCGATGAGCGCCGCCTCCAGCGCGGGGTCGCCCATACCGTGGTATCGACGGATAGCGCCTGGACCGATGCGCTCCACACGATTTTCGCCGCCAACGCTCATGGCCAGGCGTGCCCGACGTCGCATGCGCTCATACGCTAAGCCCGATGCGACATCGTACATGGGTGCGAGCGCCGCGTTTGTGCCTTTGCCTAGGATGAGCGAGTGTTTTTAGCGTGTGCGTCAGGCGCTCCGATAATGGCGTTGTAGAACAACATATAGGTAAAAAGCACAAGATTCATGTGGCGGGGGACTGTGTTGATCAGTCGTTCTTGGATGTCTCGTGTAGTTGGTCCTCCGTCAGCGGTGTATTTCTGGCTTGGCAATACACCGAGCGCCTGGCAAAAGTCCTCCTGATGCACCCTTTCGATATTTCCGCTGCTATTGGCCATTCTGTCGTACCGTTCAACGACGAGCGCGGCTTCGTCTTCAAATGTGTAATAGGAGACGTTGGCAGCTGGAATGCCAACACGCCGAGCCGTTTTCATGCAGACGAATTCGTTTAAGGCCTGATGTTTGAACCCAACGACACCATTTTTGAAGATATGGGTAGTGGGGGATGACCCTAGGCATTCGCACCATTGGCCATCATGCCAAGCTAGTGCAAATTTGCCTTGATTGCCGCCCAGGGACCAGCTTTCGTTGGAGCCCATCCATGTCTCTCTTTCGCCATCGCGAATTGCTTTGAGCTTGTGAGCGATTTGAGAATTGGTAAGCGGGCGGTATGTCGAGACCCTGCCGCGGGCGGCGTCTAATTGATCGGCTCGACAAAACTGAACGGCCCCCGCGCAGTCAAGACCGATATGGCACAAGAGGGCGACGGGGTTGTTGGATGCAACGTCATGCTCGGCGGCAATAGCGCGACGCTGCTCTTGACTGTCGGGCAAAAGGCCAAATAGGAATGGGCGGACGATGTTATGGCCATACGTGCGATTGGAAAGCGGCATTGTTAGCGATAGCGGTGCTCCGCGATAGGTTGGGGCGTATACAAAGCTGCAGAGTCCATGCTCGTCTTGCCGGAGAGTGCCGGCGATTTCGCCACAAATGAGGGTCGCGAGTTCCATCTCTGCCATTTATTTCACAACCTTGCAGCCAAAGGAGAGGTTTGAAGTGCCGGAAAGGCCTTGCTCGGCTGCGATTTGGGCCAGCAAGGCACCATAGGAAGATGGCGTTCCTTGTCGAGTGGGTCGTCTGCCTACGCTTGGCTTTGGCAGGGTATTCGAGTTCGCGATAGGGAGGTTCACTATCGTCGTCGGATGTTCGGAGGGCGATGCGATGGAGTCGTTATCGCTTTGCGCGAAGAGACCTATGCCGAGTGCGTTAAAGACGGTCAGCAACTTGTCGAGTCGAATGCCGGTGGCGTCGCCCAGCTCGAGCGATGCGAGCAGGCGCTCCGAAACACCGGCCTTTTTAGCGAGGGTCGCACGGGTGATCCCTTGCGCCTCGCGTGCCCGGCGCACGTAGACGCCAGCTTGGCGCGGTGTGGTGATGGGAAGGGTATCCACGGCGATCTCCTAACGTGCAGACTTTTGCATATCAGTATGACATGCAAAAGTCTGCATGAAAAGGCCTCATGCAAAACACTGCATGAGGCCTCTATGTTGACCGTTGAGCTTATGAGAGGCGTTTTTTTATATCGCGAGAATCCCCAGATGCTCAAGCAAAATCTTAAGCCCAATGAGGATGAGCACGACGCCACCCACGATGGTGGCGGGTTTTTCGTAGCGTGCGCCAAAGGTGTGGCCGATCGCTACGCCGGCGACGGAGAAGATAAACGTTATGACGCCGATAAGCGATACAGCGGGAACGATGTCAACCGAGAGCGCGGCAAATGAGATGCCCACGGCTAAGGCGTCGATTGAGGTGGCGATGGCGAGGATCAGGTACTCGCCCAGGTCAATCTTTTCGGCATCCTTGCCGTCGTCTTCATCCTCGTCCTCGGTAAAGGCTTCCCACAGCATTTTGCCGCCGATAAAGGCCAATAGGATAAAGGCGATCCAATGGTCGATGGGTCCGATGATGCCCATGAATTGACTGCCGAGCGCCCATCCGATTACGGGCATGCCGGCCTGAAAGCCGCCAAAGAACAGGCCGAGCACCACGGCGACCTTAAGGTTGATCTTCTTCATGCCAAGGCCCTTGCAGATGGAAACGGCAAAGGCGTCCATCGAAAGGCCAACGGCGAGCAACACGAGCTCTGCGAGTCCCATAGTCTGGCTCCCTCTCTGCGGGCGGGCCCGCGTGTACCTCTTGGGGGAGTAACAAAAAAGACCCGTGGCGTACGCGTTGCGCGCACAGCCACGAGTCTCGTTCATTAAGGCAAGCCAGGCCGCATCGGCCAGTGTGTTGACTTGCCGCGCCACCGGAGGCGAACCCGATCACGCGACTACTCCCTCATTTATGCGAATCCCGATGCTACCACATAAGCAGCTCATTTGGATTGGGGCTCTCAGCTGTGTTCGCTCATTCTGTAAGCATCGGATTTTGCGGGCGTCACAGGGGCAAACCGTGAGAAACTTATTGACGTTTATGGAGCGTATACGATGGGAGCGATGCCTTGGATAAGAACGAGCTGCAAAAGCGTATGGAACAGGCTATTCGCCTGACTGCCCCCGGCCAGCCGATCCGCACCGCCCTCGACATGATCATTGCCGGTCACCTGGGCGCCCTTATCTGCGTCGGCGACACCGAAAACGTGCTCGCCGCCGGTAACGACGGCTTCCCGCTCAACATTTCGTTTACCTCGAACCGCTTGTTCGAGCTTTCCAAGATGGACGGCGCCATCGTTATCGATGGCGACCTCACCCAGATCCTGCGCGCCAACTTCCACCTCAATCCCGATCCCTCGCTCGCCACGAGTGAGACGGGCATGCGTCACCGTACTGCCGCTCGCATGTCGGTGCTCACTGATGCCATCGTGATCTCGGTTTCGGCTCGTCGCGCCGTCGTCAACGTGTACGTTCACGGCAAGAGCTACGAGATCCAGCCCGTCACCACCATCATGAGCTCGGTCAACCAGCTCGTCGCCACGCTCCAGACTACCCGTCAGTCGCTCGATCGCTCCCTGCTGCGCCTGACGGCCCTCGAGCTCGACGACTACGTCACGCTCGCCGACATTACCGGTATTTTCTCGAGCTTCGAGATCATGCAGCAGGCAAAGACCGAGCTTAAGGATTGCATCGTCAAGCTGGGTAACCAGGGCAAGCTCGTGCAGATGCAGCTCGAGCAGCTCGCGGGCTCCAGCATGGATACCGAATACGACCTGATGATCCGCGACTACGCAAGCGATTCCTCTGAGGCCAACGCCGAGAAGATTCGCGCCGAGCTTGCCCGTATGACGCCTAAGGACCTGTCCGACCCGCAGCACGTGGCGGCAGTTCTGGGCTATGACGACCTGGACGAGGACTCCGTCATGACGCCGCTGGGCCTGCGCACGCTTTCGCGCGTGTCCGTCGTGCGCGACGGCGTGGCCGAGAAGATCGTCGACGAGTATGGCTCGCTGCAGGAGCTCATGGACGACATCAGCGAGGATCCGGAGCGCCTGGGCGACTTTGGCGTCAACAACCCTGCCATTCTTGCGGACTCGCTGTACCGCATGAAGGGCACCAAACAGGGGAACGCATAATGGCGCCCGTATGCGCCGTGGTCGTTGCTGGCGGCAGCGGCCAGCGTTTTGGAAATCCCGGCGGCAAGCAGCTCGTTAACGTGGCGGGCCGTCCGCTCATGAGCTGGTCCATCCGTGCGTTCGATCGTAGCGACAAGGTCGGCCACATTGTGGTGGTGTGTCCTGCCGAGCGCCGTGCCGAGATGCGCCGCCTGGCCATCGACCCGTTTGACTATGACACGTCCATCAGCTTTGCCGATGCCGGCGATACCCGTCAGGATTCCACCCGTGCCGGCGTGCATGCGGTTCCGGCGGGCTTTGAATACGTCGCCATTCACGATGGCGCTCGTCCGCTCATTACGACCGAGGCCATCGACCACGCTATCGACGTGCTCGTGAGCGACCGCTCGCTCGACGGTGTCGTGTGCGGCCAGCCCGCGATCGACACGCTCAAGATCGTCGATGGCGACAATATCGTCGAGACGCCGCCGCGTGAGCTTTATTGGGCTGCACAGACGCCCCAGATCTTTAGTGTCGACGCCATGAAGCGCGCCCATGCCGCGGCGATTGCCGAGGGCTTTATCGGTACCGACGATTCGTCGCTGGTCGAGCGCATGGGCGGGCGCGTCCGCTGTGTCCAGAGCCCGCGCGATAACCTTAAGGTGACGGTGCCCGAGGACCTGCGTCCCGTAACCGCGATTCTGCTCGGTCGCATGGCCGAGGGAGAGGACCTTCCCCATGTTCAGTAACCTGCGCATTGGCCATGGCTACGACGTTCACCGTCTGGTGGAGGGGCGTCGATGTATCATCGGCGGTGTCGACATTCCCTACGAGCGCGGCCTGCTGGGCCACTCGGATGCCGATGTGCTCGCGCACGCCTTGGCCGACGCCATTCTGGGCGCCTGCCGCGGGGGAGACATCGGCAAGCTATTCCCCGATACCGACCCCGCCTATGAGGGTGCCGATTCGATGGTGCTGCTCGCTCGCGTGATGGACTATGCGCGCGAGCTGGGCTTCGAGTTTGTCGATGCCGATTGCACCATTGCCTGCCAGCAGCCTAAGATCACCCCGCACCGCGATGCCATGCGCGCCAACCTTGCCCATGCCCTGGGTGTTGACGTCGAAAACGTGGGCGTCGCCGCCACTACGACCGAAAAGCTCGGTTGGGAAGGCCAGGGCGAGGGAATCGGCGCCTGGGCCGTCTGCCTGCTACAGAAAACCGTTAAGGAGTAACGAATGCGTATCTACAACAGCGCTACCCATAAAAAGGAAGAGTTCCAGCCCATCGAGTCCGGAAAGGTCCGCATGTACGTGTGCGGCCCCACGGTCTACGACAACATCCACATCGGCAACGCCCGCACGTTCATCAGCTTTGACGTGATTCGTCGCTGGCTCATCGCGAGCGGCTACGAGGTCACATTCGCCCAGAACCTCACCGATGTCGATGACAAGATCATCAAGCGCGCCAACGAGCAGGGCCGTACCGCCGCCGAGGTTGCGACGGAGTTCTCTGACAAGTTTATCGGCGTTATGCGCGCCGCCAACGTGCTCGATCCCGATGTGCGTCCTCGCGCCACCAAGGAGATCGGCCCCATGATCGCCATGATCAAGACGCTCATCGAGCAGGGCCATGCCTATGCCGCCGATAACGGCGACGTGTACTTTGCCGTGCGCAGCGATCCCAACTACGGCCAAGTCTCGGGCCGCAACATCGACGACCTTATGGTGGGTGCGCGCATCGAGGAGAACGAGGACAAGAACGACCCGCTCGACTTTGCCCTATGGAAGGCCGCCAAGCCCGGCGAGCCCAGCTGGCCGAGCCCCTGGGGCGAGGGCCGTCCCGGTTGGCACACCGAGTGCGCCGCCATGGTACATCGCTACCTGGGCACTCCGATTGACATTCATGGCGGCGGCTCCGACCTTGCCTTCCCGCATCACGAGAACGAGTGCGCCCAGGCCACCTGCGCCTGGCACCAGGGTTTCTCCAACACCTGGATGCACACGGGCATGCTGCTGGTCGACGGCGAGAAGATGTCCAAGTCGCTCGGCAACTTCTTTACGCTGGCCGAGGTCCTCGAGCAGCACTCTGCCGCGGCCCTGCGTCTGCTGATGTTGCAGACGAGCTATCGCTCGCCGCTCGACTTTTCTTGGGAGCGCCTGGAGGGTGCCGAGAACTCGCTCACGCGTATCGCCGGTACGGTCGAGAACCTGCGCTGGGCCGCGAACCATGCGACGGCCGATGCCGATGAGGCAGCATCCAAGGCGTTTGCCGCCAAGGCCGCCGAGACCCGTGCCACCTTTAAGGAGTGCATGGACGACGACTTTAACACCGCCGGTGCCATGGGTGCTGTCTTTGGTTTTGTGACCGAGTGCAACCAGTACCTGGAGCAGGCCGGTGACGCTGCCGACAAGGCTGCCGCGCTTGCTGCCGCTGACACGCTGGCCGAGCTGCTCGACACCTTTGGTGTTGAGCTTCCTGATCCCAAGGTCGAGCTGCCGCTGGGCCTGCTGGGTGTTGCCGCCGGTCTGGTCGCCTACACGGGCAACGACGTGGACGAGGCCGCTGCCAAGATTCTCGAGGCTCGTGCCGAGGCCCGTGCCGCCAAGAACTGGGATTTGGCAGATGCCATCCGCGATCAGCTCAAGGACCTCGGGCTGACGATCGAGGATACTGCCGCGGGCACTCGTATTAAGAGTCTCTAGCATTTGTCGACCGTTCGAGGTGCGGCAGATTGCCTTGAAAGAGGAGGGCATAGACCTGGTGGTCATGCCCGACGATTGAAAGGCAAGGTGTCGTGGCTCGGACGGTCGATTCTTGTTCGTTATCTATTTAAGGAGGCCGTTTTATGGCCGACAATCGCAAACGTGCGCCTCGTGGCGGCAAGCAGGCCGCTTCTGGCTCGCGTCCGATTCGCCGCAATGACCGCGCTGCCGCTCCCAAGGGCCAGCGTGATCGCACTCAGGCCGCACGTCCGCAGCGCGATCGCAACCGCGACGCTGGCCAGGCTCCCAAGGGCGAGTTTATCGAAGGTCGTCGTGCTGCCGCCGAGGCGCTACGCACTGGTTTTCCCATCAAGTGCGCGCTCATTGCCGAGGGCGGGGAGCGCGATGCCGCTTTGTCGCGCCTGGTCGACGACCTCAACGCCGCGGGTGTCCGCATTAAGTATGTGCCGCGCGCGCAGCTCGACGCGCTGTCGAGTCATGGCGCCCACCAGGGCATCGCGCTCGAGGTTGGCAACTTTCCCTATGCCGATGTCGCCGATATTCTCGACCGCGCAGGCGAGGGCCCGGCACTTGTCGTGGTGCTCGACCACGTGACTGACGACGGTAACTTTGGCGCCATCGTGCGCTCCGCCGAGGTTGTGGGCGCGGCCGGCGTCATCATCGCCAACAAGCGTGCCGCCGGCGTGACCGTGGGCAGCTACAAGACTTCAGCCGGCGCCGTCATGCATCTGCCTATCGCGCAGGTGCCCAACATCGCCCGTGCGCTTGACGATCTCAAGGCCGCTGGCTTTTGGGTGGGCGGTGCCTCCGAGCATGCCGAAGGTGGTTGCTGGGATGCTCCCTTCGAGGGCCGCGTGGCGCTCGTCATGGGCTCCGAGGGCGACGGCATCTCGCGCCTGGTGCTCGAGAAATGTGACTTTTTGACCAAGCTTCCCCAGCGCGGCATGACCGAGAGCCTCAACGTTGCCCAGGCAACGACGGCGCTATGCTTTGAGTGGCTGCGCCGCAATGCCGGCGAGCTCATGGGGGAGGAGTAGCGCATGTCCAAAAAGAACCGTGCCAAGTCCAAGGCCAAGCGCTTTGGCGAAGGCTCGGCCAAGCCGATTGTTTCGGCCGCGACCTACGGCGTGGGCGGCAATGCGTTTGCGCAGGCCATCGCCGATCCGGTCTCGACGGTGCACTCCAACAAGCCCGAGCTGCTGGTGGTCGACGGTTACAACGTGATCCACTGCACGCCGCGCTACGAAAAGCTCGTATACGACCATTCCGACGATCCGTATTCCAGCGACGTTCACGATATGGCGCGCACCGCCCTCATCAACGACGTCGCTGCCTTTGCCCAGGGCCGCTACGAGGCCGTGATCGTGTTCGACGGCGCGGGCAATATCTCCAGCGAGCGCCCCAACCTGCCGGCCCGCGGCGTGCGCATCGAGTTCTCGCCGACGGGTGTTTCAGCCGATACCGTGGTGCAAAAGCTCTGCATCGAGGCGCGCGAGGAAGGCCGCGCATGCTCCGTGGTATCGAGCGACGGTACGATCCAGGCCGTCGTCATGGGCAAGGGTGTCACGCGCATCTCGAGCCGTATGCTGGTGGACGAGATCAAACAGATCGACAACGACGTGCACGAGGCCGAGGAGGCCCCGCAGATCAAGATGACCCTGGGCAGCCGTCTAAGCCCCGAGGCCCTGGCCAAGCTCAAGGCCCTTCGCGGGAGGTAGGGGAGTTGGCGGGGCAATGCTGCCTCGCTAACTCCATTCAGCGATGTCGATCATTCTTTCGAGGCGCCACGTTAGCGCCTCTTTTAGATAAGGCAGTCTCGCTGCTAGGGCATCGTTTTTAGACAGAATCTCGATTGCCTCGTCAACGAAGCCTTTGAGTTTGTCGCCGTCAAACCAGCCCATGTCCTCGACGAGCAACATTTGTTTGGCGGGGCTTGAATGAAACTGCGCGCTGGTAAAACTGTGCTCTCCTGCCCGAAGCTCCTCAAGAGAGATGTTGCACCAGAGCGATGACCCCGAATCGAAGATGGGGGCTGGTCTGCAGACCAGTGAGTTGACGTTTCGCACGAGGCCGAAGTTGCGCCAATGACGATCGTAGTTGGCGATGATGTCGTCACACACGATCATGCGGTCAAGGGCATCCTTGACGCCTGTCACCCCGAGTTCCTCGCAGTTTGCTACGTATCGCTCGTAGTCGGTTAGTCGTTCATCTGCGTTTGCGTGCTGGTTTACATAGAACGCGGGGACATACTCTTCTTCATCAGTTAAGAAGACATCGCATATGCTCAGGGCGGAAGTGCCCGTGCCCTCGAGCGAGTAAGGCACATAATCGCAGGCGTTTAGGATGCGACGGTGGAGCGCGGTCGCCACCAGCTCGTTATAAGGTTCCTGGTTCAGGTGCGCTCCTGCCTTATGCAGAATTCGACGCTCGCCCTCGCACGTCCAGTACTTTTGAAGATTGCCGTCCGAGGTGTAATCGGGCTTTGCGGCAGCCGCTTTTCCCTCTGGGGCAAAGGGCGCAATGGACAGCGAGACGTCATCAAAGGTGTTATTGAAGAAGTTGATATCCTCCCAGGCGAGACCGGAATCTTGGGGTCTAATCCAATACTGGTCGGATAGGGAGAGGCCGAGATTTCGCTGGACGAGTTCATCGGGAACATCGACTGCGGCTTCTGCAAGCAGGGAGGCTAGCCCAATGCGTGCGAGCGGGATACCGCGGCCGCGCCACCAGATGCGGAAGGAGTCGAGCGATATGGGGCTATTAGGGCCAAATACTCCAATAGGGGCGTGGGCGTAATCGATGTCGGCACCGATGTGGGTAAAGTCTTTTCGCGATGTGCTGTAGACCAGCTGAGCGACTTCGTACGTGCGGTTCATGAGGGTGAACGCGATCTCGCTCTTACCGTGGCCGCGGCGGGGACGTCCCCCCGTTTTGGTCACGGAGCGGAGTCGCGTGTCGACGCTGTCTTTGTCGATGAGCCATACACCAGAAGCCTTGCGGGCGGTCAGCGCGCCGTTCTTAATGAGCTCCTGCACCCTGCGCGGGGTGATGCCGAGCAGCTCGGCGGCTTCCTTGGTAGTAAGCATCACGAAACCCTTCGTCAAAACGAATAGTTTTATATATAGCAATTGTAATTAAAACTATTCGTTCTAACGAATGGTTTTGAGATTGAGGGCGAACCGACAGAAATGAACGGGCCTGGTACCTGTTGTTGCTGGATTTTGCATATTTGTATAACGCCGTGTGGCCTGTTGCGCCCCGTCCGTAATTCCTTTATTCTTAACAGGCTTCGCGCGAAAGCGCCAAGTGTGCCAGTGTGGCGCAACGGTAGCGCAACTGATTTGTAATCAGTGGGTTGCAGGTTCGATTCCTGTCACTGGCTCCATGAGAGTTTCGGGCTCTGTTCCCTTGTGGGACAGGGCCCGTTTCTATTTATGTCTATAAGTCAGCGGGTGTGGTGCCAACCAAGCTTCAGGTTTGTCTCAATCTGTAACACGAAGAGGCTGGAAACCGTTCTAGCTGTTACAGAATGAGACGTAAGCTGGGGTCTCTGCGAAACATCTCGATCAGTAACAGATAGGGGAGGAATAATCCTCTTACTGTTACAGATCGAGACAGAAGCCGGGGCGAGGTTGGTCATCGTCATCGAGCGTGGATTATCGGACGAACGAGCGTGGATAATCTGCCACTTTGGATTCGATGGCACGGCAAAGTGGGAGATTATCCACGCTCGATTTCAAACGGAAGAAAATCCACGCTCGATTTTGCCTGGGAAGAGCAATCTTCTGTCTGGGCAGCCCCGATCTCGACCTATATATAGGTGCAAATAAGCTGGTATCGAAGTTCGATACTGAAGGTGTACTCCACTACAGCAAAGTGTTACCTCGGGAAACGTCACCTCAGTATCCAAAACCACCGTCCTTCATATCCAAACTCAGCAAAACCGCAGGTCAAAAGCATATAGATACGCCCGGCACCGTGTATCTAGAGGTTTTCGTTGACAGCCCCCAAGGTGGCATCGTATTATCTTCTTCGTTCGCGGGGGCGGCGGTCCAAAAGACCAAAGGACCTGCGGATACTTGAACGATTGGGAGTTTGCCCGAGTGGTTAATGGGGACGGGCTGTAAACCCGTTGGCTCTGCCTACATAGGTTCGAATCCTATAGCTCCCACCCGTCAAGTGCCTGTATAGCTCAGTCGGTAGAGCACTTCGTTGGTAACGAAGAGGTCACCAGTTCAAGTCTGGTTGCAGGCTCCATCCGGCGGTGTAGCTCAGTTGGTTAGAGCACACGGTTCATACCCGTGGCGTCACTGGTTCGAATCCAGTCACCGCTACCATAGGTAACACGGTGGCTTCTCAATAGTATGTTGAGAGGCCACTATGGTATAAAGGCAAAGTCCCGTCCGGGGACGACCTGTTAAGAGGAGGGCTTTATGGCCAAAGAGAAGTTTGAGCGCACTAAGCCGCATGTTAACATCGGCACCATTGGTCACGTCGACCACGGCAAGACCACGCTGACCGCTGCCATCACCAAGGTTCTCTCCGAGACCGAGGGCTGCAAGGCTGACTTCACTGCGTTCGAGAACATCGACAAGGCTCCCGAGGAGCGCGAGCGCGGCATTACGATTTCCGTCTCCCACGTTGAGTACGAGACCGCTGCCCGTCACTACGCTCACGTTGACTGCCCGGGCCACGCTGACT
>CAVALS010000046.1:0-5647 GCA_963589385.1 Bacteroidaceae bacterium | reverse complement strand
ATGACGCTGGCGCTTGCCGTCAACTACGGCGCGCGTGCCGAGATTACCCGCGCTGTCCGTCAGATCGCACTCGACGCTGCCGCCGGTAAGATCGATCCTGGCGCAATTGATGACGACATGGTGGCTTCCCACCTCTATACCGCCGGTCTTCCCGATCCTGAGCTTGTGATTCGCACTTCTGGTGAGCTGCGCCTTTCGAACTATCTGCTGTGGCAGGTGGCTTATTCCGAATTCTACGTCACCGATACCTATTGGCCCGACTTTGATCGTTGGGGCCTTGTCGACGCCATTTTGGCCTATCAGGGCCGTGACCGTAGGTTTGGTGGTCTGAGCAAGACCGAGGAGGCTTAATCGTGTCCGATCGTCCCAAGGCAATTGCTCCCAAGACATCTGAGCGCAAGGCTGTCGCTGCGGGAGCGCCCGCAGCGAAGAATGGCACCGGTTCGTGGCTTGCCGGCTTTATCACCCGTGCCGCCGCCGGTATCGTCTATGCCGTTGTCTTTATCCTGTGCCTGGTTTTGGGTATCGTGCCCACTGCCATCTTTGTTTCTGTCATGAGCGGTCTGTGCTGCTATGAGTTTTTCCGTATGACGAGGCTCGATGGCAAGATGGCTAACGAGCGCATGGGTATCGCTGCCGCCGTACTCTTTCCGCTGTCGGCGTTGGGCGATTCGATGTTGCTGAATGCCCTGCTTTTTGCCCTGATGCTCGCTGTGGGCATTTGGTATGTCTGGTCGCCGCGTACCCGCATCTCTGATGTGGCCGTGACGCTCATGGGTCCCATCTACACTGGCTTTATGCTGTCGGCTATCGTGCTGCTGCGCGATGCCGTGCCCGGTTTTGCCGGCGCCTTGCTTTCGGTGGGCGTTTGCGCGTCCCTTTGGGTCTCCGATTCGTTTGCCTACATCGTGGGCAGCCGTATCGGTAAGCACAAGATGGTTCCCAAGATCTCTCCCAAAAAGAGCTGGGAGGGGTTCGTCGGCGGCATCCTGGGCTCGGTTTTGATTTGGCTCATCCTGTGGGCGACGCACTTCTACAAGCTCAGCCTGCCCTATGCGCTGCTGTGCGGCGTGGTCGTGTCCGTTCTGGGCGTTATCGGCGACCTCATCGAGTCGCGCATCAAGCGCGGTGTGGGCGTCAAGGATTCCGGCAACCTTATCCCGGGCCACGGCGGCATGCTCGATCGTAGCGATTCGCTTATCTTCGGCTGCATCACCGCGCAGCTGATGCTGATGATCGGAGGCGTGCTGTAATGTCATTCCAGACGACGTATGGCCCCGATGGACGCCTCCGTGTTGCCATCCTGGGTTGCACGGGCTCCATCGGCACCCAGGCGCTCGATGTGTGCCGCCAGCATGCCGATCGCCTGCAGGTGACGGCGCTGTCCGTTAACTCCAGCACCTCCGAGCTTGTTGCCGCTGCCCGCGAGTTCTCGGTTCCGGCGGTTGCCGTGGCCGATGTCGCTCATGGCGATGACGCCGTGCTGCAGGAGTTGCCCGAGGGAACGAAGCTTGGCCTTGGCGCGCAGGCGGTTTGCGAGCTCGCGCGTCGCGACGATGTCGACTGCGTGCTCGTTGCTATTGTGGGCGCCGCTGGTCTCGAGGCGAGCCATGCGGCCTTGACCTCAAATAAGCGCCTTGCTCTTGCCAACAAGGAGTCCCTCGTCGTCGGTGGCGACTTGCTTATGCCGTTGGCGCAACCGGGCCAGCTTATTCCAGTCGACTCTGAGCACTCCGCCATCTACCAGTGCTATCTGGGGGAGGACCCGCGCGAGGCTCATTGTATTTGGCTCACCTGCTCGGGCGGTCCGTTCTTTGGCCGCACGCGCGACGAGCTCAATCGCGTGACGCGTGCCGATGCCCTCGCACATCCCACGTGGGCCATGGGCGCCAAGATCACCATCGACTCCGCCACCCTCATGAACAAGGGCCTGGAGCGCATTGAGGCCATGCATCTGTTTAACTGCGACCTCGATTTCATTAACGTGGTCGTGCAGCGTCAGTCCAAGATTCACTCTATGGTCGAGTTTGCCGACGGCTCCGTGATGGCGCATCTCGGTGCTTCCGACATGCATATTCCCATCCAGTTCGCGTTCTCGTATCCCGAGCGTTGGGATACCCCGGCGCCTCGTATCGATTTCCGCGAGCTGGGGCAGCTCACGTTTGATGCTGCCGACATGGATACCTTCCGCTGTCTGGCACTGGCCGAACGTGCCGGCAAGACGGGTGGCACCATGCCGTGCGTGCTCAATGCCGCCAACGAGGTCGCCGTCGATGCCTTCCTGCACGATGGCTGCAGCTTTACCGATATCGATCGCATTGTGGAATCCTGCATGGATGCCCACGATATGCAGGCGGTCGATTCGTTTGAGCAGCTTCGCGACATCGATGCGTGGGCGCGTGAAAAGGCTGCGCAGGTGCTCGCCGCAACCCGTTCCTAACCCATAAGGATTGCTTTTTCGTTTTATGGATACTGTTCTGAGCGTTCTCTCATCGGTCTTTTGGGGCCTGCTGATGCTTTCCGTCCTCGTGTTTTTGCACGAGGGCGGCCACTTTTTGGCGGCGCGTGCCTGCGGCGTCCGTGTGACCGAGTTCTTTTTGGGCCTGCCGTGCCGCTTTGACATCCATTACACGTCACGTCGCATTGGAACCAAGTTTGGCGTGACCCCGCTGCTGCTGGGTGGCTACGCTGCCATCTGCGGTATGGATCCGACCGACGTCTCGTGCGCCGATCGCGTGCTCGCGGCTATCTATCGTCATGGTCGCGTGACCGTGGCCGACCTTGCCGCCGAGCTCGAGCTATCCGAGGAGGTTGTGCTCGAGGCATGCGCCTTGCTCTTGGGTTGGGGCTCTATCGCGCCTTGGTATGAGGAAGGGGAGAAGCCCTCGCCGAGCTACTATCCCGCCAAGTATCAGACGCTGCCACGAGATGCGGCGGGTTACACCACCTTTGACGGCCGCCGTTTCGATCGAGAGCATGCGACTACCGAGGGCGATGTGTGGGAGCTGCCGTGCGGCGAAGCCGAGTTCCTTGCGCAAGAGCGTTCGCATACCTATCTGGGCCAGGGTTTTCTCAAGCGCGCCTTTATGCTGCTCGCGGGCATTCTCGTCAATATCCTGACGGGCTTTTTGCTGCTTATGAGCATCTACTCTATTGCGGGTGTCACCGTGCCGATGGATACCAACGTGATCGGTCAGGTTGACGAGGGGTCTATTGCCGCCAAGGCGGGTATCGAGGGCGGCGACGCGATCCTTTCGGTTGACGGAGTATCGTGCTCTACCTGGATGGACGTTTACGATGCCATCGGCAAGGCCGCCGGTAAGGACGATATCGCCATTGAGTATGAGCGCGACGGCAAGCAGCATTCGACCTCGGTTGCGCTCAAAGAGGACGAGCGCCTAGGTGTGTATGCCTCTACGCAGGTGGTCCGTTTAGACCCCATCACGTCGGCTCGCCTTTCGTTCTCCTATGTCGTGCAGACAGCGGAGGGCGTGATGCGCCTGCTCCAGCCGCAGCATACGATGGAGATTCTCGATCAGTCTTCTTCGATCGTGGGCATTAGCGTTATGTCCTCACAGGCTGCTGCTGCCGGCCCTGCCACGTTCCTTTCGTTTGCCGCCCTCATTTCGTTCTCGCTTGGCTTTATGAACCTGCTGCCCATCCCACCACTCGATGGCGGCAAGCTGGTCATCGAGATCATTCAAAAGATTGCTGGCCGCGAGCTTCCGCTCAAGGTCCAGACGATTGTGAGCTATGTGGGCATCGCGCTCTTTGCGCTGCTGTTTGTCTATATGCTTCGTTCCGACGTCCTTCGATTTATCCTGTAGGGGAGTGTTTGGATTGTCTTTATCCCATCCTTTGCCTCGCGAGTTGACGCGCCCCGTGCATGTGGGCGGTGTGCAGATCGGTGGCGGCGCGCCGGTGGTGGTCCAATCCATGACCTGCACCGATACCGCTGACGCCCAGGCAACGCTTGCGCAAGTGTGCGCGTTGGCGCAGGCTGGCTGCGATATCGTGCGTGTGAGCGTGCCCACCGAGGCTGCGCTTGAGGGTTTCCGCACCATCTGTGCCGAGTCTCCGGTGCCGATCGTCGCCGATATTCACTTTAACCATAAGCTCGCCATCGGCGCCGTCGAGGCTGGTGCCGCCAAGCTTCGCATCAATCCCGGCAATATCGGCGATTGGGCTAAGGTCGATGCCGTGATCGATGCCGCGGGCGCCGCTGGGTGCGCGATTCGTATCGGCGTCAATGCCGGTTCGCTCGAGCAGGATATCGCCGAGCGCGACGACCTCACGCAGCCCGAAAAGCTCGTGATGTCGAGCGAGCGCTTCGTCAAGCACTTTGAGGACCGTGGTTTTACGAACATTGTGCTTTCGGCCAAGGCCCATAGCGTGCAAACGACGCTTGATACCTATCGAGCCCTGTCGCGTGAGATTCCCCACGTTCCGCTTCACCTGGGCGTGACGGAGGCGGGGACCAAGCTCCAGGGCACCATCAAGAGCTCTGTAGGCTTGGGTATCTTGCTTTCCGAAGGCATTGGCGACACCATGCGTGTGTCGCTCACAGCCGATCCGGTTGAGGAGCCGCCGGTTGCCTGGGGTATTCTGCAGTCGTTGGGCCTGCGTCGCCGTGGCCCCGAGATTGTCTCGTGCCCCACATGCGCCCGCTGCCAGGTTAACCTTATTCCCATTGCCGAGGAGGTTACCGAGCGGCTTAAGAACTACTCCGCGCCGCTTTCGATCGCTGTGATGGGATGTGCCGTTAATGGCCCCGGCGAGGCTTCTGATGCCGACCTGGGCGTTGCTTGCGGACGTGGTCAGGCCTTGCTCTTTTCGCATGGCCAGATCATTGGTAAAGTAGCTGAGGACCAAATTGTCGACGCGCTGATGGCCGAGGTCGACAAGCTTATTGAGGAGAAATAAATGACCCGAGCAATGTATATGTCTAAGCTCTATGCGCCTACGCTTAAAGAGGATCCGGCGGACGCTGAGCTCGCCAGCCACCGTCTGCTGCTCCGTGCCGGCATGATCCGCAAGGAGGCCGCCGGTCTGTATTCCTACCTGCCGCTCGCATGGCGCTCAATCCGCAAGATCGAGAACATCGTGCGCGACGAGATGGACGCTGCCGGCGCCCAGGAGCTTATGATGCCTATCATGGTCGACGCCGAGTTGTGGCGCGAGTCCGGCCGCATCGACGCCTATGGCAAGGAGCTTGTGCGCTTTGACGACCGTCATGGTCGCGAGTTCGTGCTGGGCCCTACGCACGAGGAGACCGTCACGGCCCTGGTGCGCAACGAGCTGCGTTCCTATAAGCAGCTGCCCGTCAACCTGTACCACATTCAGGACAAGTTCCGCGACGAGTTCCGTCCCCGCTTTGGCCTGATGCGCGGCCGCGAGTTCATCATGAAGGACGCCTACAGCTTCTCTGCCACGCAGGAGAGCCTGCAGGAGGAGTATGACAAGATGAAGCAGGCCTACGCCAACATCTGCGAGCGCTGCTACATCAAGGCTCTGCCCGTTGTCGCCGACTCCGGCGAGATCGGCGGCGACACCTCCGTCGAGTACATGGCTCTGGCTGACGCCGGCGAGGCCTCGCTCGTCTACTGCGACGATTGCGGCTTTGCTGCCGATGACGAGGCGGCAAGCA
>CAVALS010000045.1:0-19561 GCA_963589385.1 Bacteroidaceae bacterium | reverse complement strand
TGTGCTGCGTCATTGGAAGAATGCATGCTTATGCGGCCTCCTCGATGTCCACCAAAAGGTTGCGCACGGGGTGTGCTGCTAGGTCCCGTGCGTTGGCAGTATTATGCCGCGGCTGCTGCAAAGAAGTGCTAAAGAAAGGCTTAATGAGGTTTGACGTTGCGATGAAACCGCAGGTAAAAGCTATCGAGTAACACTCTTGAAAGGTTTTGAGCTTAAGGGCTTTCTAAGGTTTGTGGCGCGGATGTGGCTTGCCTGTGTGGGGCGTGTGGACGGCTCGTTCCTAGCGCTGCGGTGCGGCGGCGCGTACTTGTTCGATGACCTTTTCCATCGTGGCGTCGATGTGGTCTTTTTTGAGCTCGCATTCCCAGATGGTTATGGGCGTCCAGCCCATTTGAGTGAGTGCTGCCACGGCAGCGCGGTCGCGCTCGACGTTGCGACGGAACTTTGCCTCCCAAAACTCAACGTTGCGCTTGGGCTGGCTGGGGTTGCACTTGGGGCAGCGATGCCAAAAGCAGCCGTTGACGAAGATGGCGATCTTGCGCCCGGGAAAGGCGATGTCGGGCTTGCCGGGTACCTTCCATTCCAAACGATAGCCCGTAAGGCCCGCGGCCCGCAGGCGCTGTCGTACGAGCAGCTCGGGCTTGGTGTTGGCGCGCTTGTTGCCCTTCATGGACTTTTTTATAGCGGCGCGACGGCGCACCAGTTCGCGCTCGTCGGCTGAAAGGTCCGAGGTATCGATGCCGTCGAGCAGACCGGGTTTGGGACGCTTCTTGCTGCGGCGCTTAGGTGCGCGCTTGGATTTGGTGGCGGGTTTGTCGGTCGTGGTGGCCTCGGCGTCGTTGGCAGTGCCGTTGGCCTCAAGCCGATCTTCCTTCAACTCAATCAGAGCATCGATAAGCCCTTTGTCGGCGGGCATCCACTCAACCGTGGCAAGCGAGGTGCGCGGAATCCAGCGGATATCGAGCTGGCGGTCGTGCTTCTGGGGTTCATCGGATTCATCGGCGAGCGAGCAGTAGTAACACTCCATCGAGAGATGGAAATCGGGGTAGTCATACTCAACGGTGTAAAAATCGCGCAGGTTGGTGACTTTTACCCGCAGCTCTTCCATGAGTTCGCGGCGTACGGCGTCCTCGGGCGTCTCGCCGCGCATGAGCTTGCCGCCGGGGAACTCCCAAAGTCCCTGCATGTCGCCATAGCCGCGCTGCACGGCAAGCAGCTCGTCAGATCCTTCCTTGCGAATGATCCCAGCGGCAACATGAACAGTCTTCAACAGGAGTCCTCCCTCAACATCAACACATAACAGGGTGGCTACCCGTACCTTACACAACGGTAAGGCAAGCGTAAGCCATATCGATGGTAGCCGACTCGTCTTCTTGCGACTATAGATGCCGTAGACTAATCGCAAGAAAGGACTCGGTATGCAAACCACGCACATGGCGACCCCGGTACTGGAGGTCGCGCATCTCGAAAAGGTATATGGAGCGCTGGGCAACGTGACCCGCGCGCTCAACGACGTCAGCTTTACCGTCAACCGCGGCGAATTCGTTGGCATCATGGGCGCCTCGGGCTCGGGCAAGTCGACGTTGCTCAACTGCGTCTCGACCATCGATAGCGCCACGAGCGGCACGATCCGCATCAACGGGCAGGACGTAACACGCATGAAGCAGGCTAAGCTCTCGCAGTTCCGCCGCGAGGAGCTCGGCTTTATCTTCCAGGACTCCAACCTGCTCGATACGCTCACGGCACGCGAGAACATCGCCCTGCCGCTCACCATCGCCCGCACAAACTCGGCAGAGATCTCGACCCGCGTGCAGGATGTGGCAGCGCGCCTGTCCATCAGTCAGGTGCTCGACAAGTATCCCTACCAGATGTCCGGCGGCCAGCAGCAGCGCGTCGCCGCGGCTCGCGCGCTCGTCACCGACCCCACCATGATCATGGCCGACGAGCCCACCGGCGCCCTCGATTCCAAGAGCGCCCGCCTGCTGCTCGAGAGCCTGGAGGCCCTTAACCGCCGCCTACGCGCCACCGTGCTCATGGTCACGCACGACAGCTTTGCCGCCAGCTACACGAGCCGTGTGCTGTTTATTCGCGACGGCAAGATCTTCACCGAGCTGCGCCGCGGCGACACCGACCGCCGAGAGTTCTTCGACCGCATTATGGAGGTCGTTGCCATGATGGGCGGTGAGGGCTCTGATGCTCTGTAAACTCGCTTGGGGTAACGTCCGCCGCGCCGGCCGCGACTACCTCGTCTACCTTTTGACGCTCACCCTGGGCGTCACGGTCTTCTATGCCTTTAACACCATCTCGATGCAGGTCGACATCGCCGGCATCGATGAAAAGGGCTTGGCGCAGGTTATGAGCAGCATGCTCGGCAACCTGACATACTTTTTGGCCGGTGTCATGGCCTTTTTAATGGTGTATGCCAATAACTTCATCATGAAACGCCGCAAGAAGGAGTTTGGCCTGTACCAAGTGCTCGGCATGGGGCGCGGGCGCGTCGCCACGATCATGGCGCTCGAGACGGTGATTGTCTCGGTCGGCGCCTTTGTCGCCGGCATTGTGCTGGGTGTGGGACTCTCCCAGCTCATGACGTTCTTTACGGCCTCGCTCTTTAAGACACAGATCGCCAATTTCCACTTCTTTTTCTCGGTGCATGCGTTCAATCTGACCCTTGCCTGCATGCTCGTAATGTTTGTGCTCACGCTACTGCTGAACCTTCGCGCCGCGCGTCGTACCAAACTCATCGAGCTTATGGGTGCCGAGCGTCGCAACGAGAGCATCAAGACACGCAACCCCTGGATCGCGATTGCCATCTTTGTCGTGGGCGTGGCGCTTGTGGGCGTGGCCTATTACCGTCTGCTACGCGATGGGTTCCCGCTAACCGCGACGGACAGCAAGCTGCAAGAGGCCATGAACCAGTTTGGCATTACGACCGCTATGGTTACCGTGGGCACCTTTGCCCTGTTCTGGGGACTCTCGGGCATGCTCATCAAGCTGCTGCAGAGCCTGCGCGGCGTGTATTGGCGCGGCCTCAACATGTTTACCGTGCGCCAGCTTGCGGCCAAGGTCAACACGGTGTGCTTTTCGATGGGCGTCATCGCGATGATTCTGTTCCTCGCCATTACCTCGGTGACGTGCGGTATGTCGATCGCCAACGTGATGAATGAGAATCTGGAGCGCTATACGCCGGCCGATATGTCGCAGACGTATATCTATTACACGCCCGAAACGCTCGACTACTACAAGGAGTATGTCAATCCGTCTGAGGCCGATCGCATGGTGCTGGCCGATAGTACGGTCGATTTGTACTCCGCATGGCATGGCGATCGTAAGGGCAAGTCGGCGGACAACAGCGTCGAGACCGGCAAGAAGGTCAATATCGCCGATGTTGCCGGTGAGCATGTGCAGATCGATTCGTATCTGAGTTATCCGCTTGGCGGCTCGGATCCTTCGGTGACTCCAAGTGAGATGTGCAAGATCATGGGCGAAAAACTCCCCAAGGCGCTCGAGGGTAGCAACGCCGACACGACAGGCCTGTCTGTGACGCCGGCAAGTCAGTACAACAAATTGCGTCAGATGATGGGCAAGGAGCCGGTGAGCATTGGTCGCGACCAGTACTTGCTCACGTGTGATATGGGCGGCGAGCTGGTCGACATGTACACCAAGTATATGGCTGGCGGCCATGCCCTTACCTTGGGCGGGCATGAGCTCAAGCCCGCAACCGATAAGTCGGACAAGGACACGGCGGCCATCGCCAACTCGGCGATGGGCAGTAATCCGGGTACCGTCGTCGTTGCCGACGAGCTGTTGTCCCAGCTTAAGCTGCAGCCGTATTCCAGTAGCCTGCTCGTTAACTACAAACAGGGGATGGATACGACTGAGGCAGACGAGAGCAGTAAATACACGGTGCTCGACAATCTGCTCGTTGACGGCAAGGAGCCGGGGTTGTGGGGAATCTTCATTAAACGCTCCGAGATGTACACGCAGGCGGCGCAGATGAACGGCATGATTAGCTATTTGGCCATCTACATTGGCTTTGTACTGGTCGTTGCGTGCACGGCGATACTGTCGATCCAGCAGCTCTCCAATGTGGCCGACGGCAGCCGCAGCTATCGTGTGCTGGCACAGATCGGCTGTGACGACCGCCAGATCCGCCATTCGGTGATGGCGCAGCAAGCGGTATCCTTCCTGTTCCCGCTGGCAGTGGGGCTGGCTCACTCCTTTGTGACGCTCAAGGTGATCATCGAGCTGGTGAGCACGTTCGGCAACATGAGCATAGGCGGCACCGTGGGCCTCACCTGCGCGATCTTCCTGGCAGCCTATGGTGGTTACTTCCTGGTGACCTACCTCATGAGCACCGGCATGGTACAAGCCGCCATCGCCACCCGCTACAGCGAGTAACAAGCGGGCAAAACCGTCGCAAAATCAGAGGCGTATGACCGCCGCGAAGGGACCAGGGGCCCTTTCGCGGCGGTTTTTGCCAATCTGGTGCGTCTCAGATACAAGTGAGTAGACTTTTTTGAACCTGCCGAGCACATCGCGACAAATGCTCAATAAAACCGCAGGTCAGAGCTATGTCGTTTTGGGGCGTGCTCGGCCTTCTGCAAAAAGCCTACTCACTTGGTTTTTCTGCTAGAAGACCGCCACGAGGGAAGGCAACTCCCTTACGGCGGTTTGGACGTTTGCCCAGATAGTCGTTGGGGACGTTCTTAAACGACTAGTCAAACAAGAACGTCCCCAACGACTAGTCATTTAAGAACGTCCCCAATGACTACAAGGAGCGTCCCTAGCTGCCGCATCCGGAGTAAGACAACGCCGCAGGTAGAGGACGGACAGCGAGCGGGTCGCATTTGAGACAAGGTGACGTGAAACGAAAGGGCGCTGACCTTCTGGTCGCGCCCTTGAAGTTGAACGTCAGATTGTCCAAATGCGGCCCGCGCAGCGTCGAGCCGTTACGGCGTTTGGTAAAACGCCGTAACCTACACCCGCTCCGCGATCTCGTGGATGAGGTAGTCGGTCTTTTCCCAGCCCAGGCACGGGTCGGTGATGGACTTGCCAAAGACGCCGCCGTCGACCGGCTGGTTGCCGTCTTCCAAGTAGGACTCGATCATAAAGCCCTTGACCAGCTTGGAGATTGACTTGTTGCGGCGGCAGCTGTCGAGCACCTCCTTGCAAATGCGATACTGCTCAAGCGGGCGCTTACCCGAGTTGTCGTGGTTGCAGTCGATGACCGCTGCCGGATTGGCATAGCCGGCGTGCTCGGTGTAGCGTTCGGCCAGGCGCTCCAGGTGCTCGTAGTGGTAGTTGGGGTAGGTGCGACCGTCGAGACCGATGTAGCCACGCATAACGGCGTGCGCGAGCGGATTGCCGTCGCACTCGACCTCCCAGTTGCGGAAGATGAAGCTCTGGTGCGCCTGCGCGGCGTAAATGGAGTTGAGCATAACGGTGGTGGAACCGGCAGTGGGATTCTTCATGCCGACGGGTACCGAAATGCCGCTCGACACCAGGCGATGCTCCTGGTTTTCGACCGAACGCGCACCCACGGCAACATAGCTCAGCAGGTCAACGAGGTACTGGTAGTTGGACGGATAGAGCATCTCGTCGGCGGTGAAGAAGCCCGTTTCCTCAATAACGCGCAGGTGCATATGGCGGATTGCCTTGACGCCCTCGAGCAGGTCGTCGGGAGCCTCGGGGTTGGGGTTGTGCAGAAGACCCTTGTAACCGGTGCCCTTGGTACGCGGCTTATTGGTGTAGACGCGCGGGATGATGATGAGCTTGTCCTTGACCTCCTCGGCGGTCTTGGCCAGTCGGTTCATGTACTCAAGCACCGAATCTTCGCGGTCGGCAGAGCACGGGCCGATGATGAGCACCTTGCGTGCGTCCTCACCGGTAAAGACTTTGGCGACCTCGGCGTCAAATGCCTGCTTTTTGGCGGTAAGCTCGGCAGAAAGCGGCATTTCCTCGCGGATCTCCATGGGGATCGGCAACTTGCGTTTGAATTCCATGGCCATAGGGGCCTCCTCAATCTATAGAAAGAGCAATAAGCGTATTGTCGAGTGTTCGGCATTATCCGCTGTCGCACGCTAAAGTGCAAGCCCTTGTCACCCCGAAACCTACCAAAAAGAGACAGGTTTATTTTGGCAGGTTTTATCTGGGTAAACGTTGGCGCTCACCAGGATGGGATGACGCCGTGAGGGACCCTAAGCCTGCCGCCGATTCCCCGGGGAGTACCCAGTGGGCAAAAAATGCCAAATATGAGTACTGTTGCCAACCTAGTAACATATCCGTCTAGCGAGATAATAGACAAAGTGATAAATATGTTCATTAACGTTAGCAGACAGAAGTCTGCTAACGGGCGTTTTGATTAATTCAAAGGCGTATAGAGGCCGCAAGGAGGTCGTTTGAGGCGGTTTTGGCTGTTACCAAAAAGGTAACAGTACTCATATTTGCCATTTTTTGCCCACAGGGTCTGGAAAGCGCCGTCAATGAGGTCTCAGGGAAGGCGTTTCGAGGGCTGCAAAACAAAAACGGGGACGCAGATTGCCTGCGTCCCCGTTCTCGGGCGTTATTCGTTCACTGCGGCAGAATTTACGCTGCCTCGTCGAACTGCGAATTGTACAGGTCGGCGTAGAAGCCGCCCTGGGCGAGCAGCTCGTCGTGCGTGCCCTTCTCGACGATGTCGCCGTCGCGGATTACCAAGATCACGTCGGCGTTGCGAATCGTGGACAGGCGGTGCGCGATGACAAAGCTGGTACGGCCTTGCATCAGCGCATCCATGGCGCGCTGAATGAGTTCCTCGGTACGGGTATCGACGTTGGAAGTCGCCTCGTCCAAAATCAGCGCCGGACGGTCGGCCAAAATGGCACGGGCGATGGTCACGAGCTGGCGCTGGCCCTGCGACAGATTGGTGCCTTCCTCGTTGATCATAAAGTCGTAGCCGCCGGCGAGCGTATGGATAAAGTGATCGCAGCGTGCGGCGCGTGCGGCGGCTTCGACCTCGGCATCGCTTGCATCGGGGCGTCCGTAGCGGATGTTCTCGCGGATCGTGCCGTTAAACAGCCAGGTATCCTGCAGCACCATGGCAAACTCGCCGCGAAGTGCCGCGCGGTCCCAGTCGCGCACGTCGATGCCCTCGACGCGCAGCGAGCCGCCGTCCACATCGTAAAAGCGCTGCAGCAGCTTAATGAGCGTGGTCTTGCCAGCGCCGGTGGGACCGACGATGGCGATTGTCTGGCCGGGCTGCGCCTCGCAGCTAAAGTCGTGGATGATGGTCTTGTCGGGCGTATAGCCAAACTTGACATGGTCAAATTCCACGTGGCCGGGGCGCTTTTCGGGAATTTGCGCGTCGGCCTTCTGCTCCTCCTCGGGCGCGGCCAAAAACTCAAACACACGCTCGGTGGCAGCGGCCATCGACTGCATCGTGTTGCTCACGTTGCCCAGCTGCTGCACCGGCTGCGTAAAGTTGCGCACGTACTGGATAAAGCTCTGGATGTCGCCGGGCGTGGCATTGCCGGTCAGCGCGAGCTGCGCGCCCACTACGACAACGCCCACGTAACCCATGTTGCCTACCAGGCTCATAAGCGGCATCATCAGGCCCGACAGGAACTGCGAGCGCCAGCCACTAATAAACAGGCGGTCGTTTTGACGGTCGAACTCCTCGATCGAGGCCTCGGCGCGGTCGAACACCTGAATAACGTTCTGGCCGGCAAAATCCTCCTCGATAATGCCGTTGACGGCGCCCAGAACCTGCTGCTGCTCGCGGAAGTACGGCTGCGAGAAGTGAATCATCACCATCAGGATAATCGCGGCGGCCGGCAGCGTGAGCACGGTGACGCCGGTAAGCGGCAGGCTGATCGACAGCATCATGACGAGCACGCCGATAATCTGCGTGACGGACGTAATAAGCTGCGTCACGCTCTGGTTGAGCGATTGCCCCAGCGTATCGACATCGTTGGTGATGCGGCTGAGCACATCGCCCTTGCTGTGTCCGTTAAAGTAGCTCATCGGCACGACGGCGATCTTGGCGGCGATCTCCTTGCGCATGCGGTAGCAGATCTTTTGCGTGACACCGGTCATGAGCCAGCCCTGGATCAGGCTGCAGGCAGAGCTCGCCAGATACAGACAGAGCAAAAAGCCGAGCGTCTTGGCGATCCAGTTAAAGTCGACATCGCCGGTGCCGTTGACCTTGGCAACCAAGCCCTCGAACAGTTTGGTGGTAACCTGGCCGAGCACCTTGGGCCCCACAATGTTAAAGATGACCGAGCACACGGCAAAGGCGACGGCGGCAAACACGGCAATTTTGTGCTGCCCGATATAGCCGAGCAGCTGCCTCATGGTGCCCTTAAAGTCCTTGGCCTTTTCGCCGCGACGCATGCCGCCCATGCGGCCCATGGGACCACGCTGGCGGGTGGGCTTGGGAATCTGAGTCTTGGTCTCGTCTGCCATTAGCGCTCGCCTCCTTCCATAACGGCTGCAATCTCTTCTTGAGTAAGCCCCAGCTCCTCGGCGGAAAGCTGCGACTGTGCAATCTCCAGGTACGCCGGGCAGCTGCGCAGCAGCTCCTCGTGCGTACCGGTGCCCACCACGTGGCCGTCGTCGAGCACGATGATTTGGTCGGCGTGCATGATGGTCGCGATGCGCTGGGCCACGACCACGAGCGCGGCGTCGGTGACGTTTTTGGCGAGCTCTTCACGCAGACGCGCGTCGGTCTTGTAGTCGAGGGCGCTAAACGAGTCATCGAAAACTACGACCTCGGGCTTCTTGGCCAAGGCGCGGGCGATGGCCAGGCGCTGACGCTGGCCGCCCGAGACATTGGAGCCGCCCTGGCTGATGGGGGAGTCGTAACCGCCCTCACGCTCGGCGATAAAGTCCTCGGCCTGGGCGATGCGCGCGGCCTGGCGCATGTCGTCATCGCTTACCATGTCGCCGGCAAACTTGAGGTTGCTCTCGACAGTGCCCGAGAACAGGCGACCCTGTTGCGGGATGTAACCAATGCGTCGGCGCAGCTCGGAAAGGGCCATATCGCGCACGTCGATGCCGTCGAGCGAAATGCTGCCGCCCGTGACGTCGTACAGGCGCGGAATCAGCTGCACGAGCGTGGACTTGCCCGAGCCCGTGGAGCCAATGATGCCGAGCATCTGACCGGCATGCGTGGTGAAGTTCACGCCGCTGATGACATCGGCGCGGGCATCGGGATACTGGAAGCTCACGTCGCGGAAGGTGAGCTCACCGCGCGGCGCGCTGGCCGCGGGCAGTTTGGGCGAGGCGGGGTCGTTGATGCTCGTGGGGCAGGTGATGACCTCTTCCACGCGCTCGGCTGCGACCTCGGCGCGGGGCAGGATAACCGAAACCATGGTGAGGATCATAAACGCCATGACGATCTGCATGGTGTAGGAGATAAACGCCATCATGTTGCCGACCTGCATCACGCCGTCGGACACGCCCTGCGCGCCAAACCAGACGATAAGCACGGTGATGCAGTTCATGACGAGCATCATGAGCGGCATCATAAAGCTCATGGCGCGGTTGGTGTAGAGCTGCGTGGTCATTAGGTCGAGCGAAGCCTTGTCAAAACGCTCGAGCTCATGCTCTTCGCGGTTAAACGAGCGGATGGGCATAAGGCCGTCGAGCAGCTCGCGGGCGGTAAGGTTCACGCGGTCCACAAAGCTCTGCATCTTTTTGAACTTGGGCATGGTGAGGCCCATGAGCACGCCGACGACGGCCGAGACCGCGATGATGGCAACGGCGATGGTCCACTCCAGGCCGGTATGGTTGGCCAGGACGCGCATGACGGCGACGATGCCCATGACGGGGGCCATCAGACACATGCGGATAAACAGGGTTGCGGCCATCTGGATCTGCTGAATGTCGTTGGTGCAGCGGGTGATGAGCGAGGCCTGGCTAAACTTGCCCACCTCGGCCGGTGAGAAGTGCATAACCTTGTTGAAGGTCTCGCGGCGCAGGTCGCGGGCGATGGAGCAGGCGGTGCGCGAAGCCACGGCACCGGTCAGGATGGTGGCGACGAGTGACACCAGACACAGACCAAACATCGTGGTCGCCATGCGGCCCAGGTAGGCGTTCTGCACGTCGGCGGGGTCGATGCCCTGCGCCTTGTACTCGTCCTGTACATAGCTCACGGCGCGCTGAGTGACGATGGAGCCCGACATGGAGCCCATTTTATCCGCCATTTCGTTGGCGCCCTCGACGAGCTTGCTTTGGTCTACCAGACCGCCCTCGACACCCAGGCGCAGGCTCTTCATGGTGATCTTACCGCCGTCGGCATCAATCTGCTTTTGCATGCTCTGCGCGGCTGCGGCCTTCTGCTGCATCTCGGCGAGCTGCTCGGGCGTCATCGCTGCCATTTGCTCGGGGGTGGGCATGGCCTGGACAGCGTTGTCGTCTTTTTCACTGGACGAGCCCATCATGTCGCCCATGGAGTTGGCGTCAATGCCCTGGTTGAGCGAAAGGACGACAGTTTCGGGCAGGCTCATAATGTCGGCAATCTTGCCTCCATCGGCACGCTCTTCCTCGGTACCCTTATACGTTCGAATGCCATTTTTGTCAGCCTTGCTAAACACGGCCTCCACAGCTTTGGCGTCCTTGGTGCTCATAAAGAGTTCAAGGTCGTCGAGCGATTCGGCGCGAATGGTGTCGGGCACGGGCGAGGCGATGCCGCCTTGCTGCACGCCCACGTCGACGATGTCGCTCATATAGGTAGGCAGTGCCAGATCGGCGTTGCAGCTGATTACGATAAGTACGATAGCTGCGAACAGTGCCAGGACATGCTTTTTAAAGAGCTTGAGAATCCTCACTCGGCATCTCTCCTTTCTTGATTGCGGTCGATAATTTCGTTGGCACGTCTAAGAAGGCGCACCATCTCTTGGGTATCTGTTTCGCCGAGCTGCTCGAGGAAAGCCGCGGTGCGGTCCTCGAATTCCCGGCGTTTGATTTCGAGATCCTGGAATCCCTTGTCGGTCACTATGACGTGTACGCGACGACGGTCAGTCTTTGAGTGCTCGCGCTCGACCCAGCCCTTGGCCTCGAGGGCGCGTAGGATATTGGCGATGCGGGCACTCGAGACCCAGGCGCGATCAGCGAGTTCGCTCGGCGTGAGCGAACCGCCGGCGAGTATGAGGGCGCGCATGACGGCCATCTCGCCGCCGAGGGCTTTGTCCGCAAAACGCGAAATGCGCTGATGCATGCTGCCGAACTCGGAAAGGAGCTGACGCCCAAGCTCACGGAAATCGGTATCTTCCACCGAAAACCCCTAACACTAGAAACTATTTCCGGTGAAAGATGATACCCTTGCACGCGCACCCTATACGGTAATTTTGGGGTCATGCCTAGAAAACTACCTTTAGGCGACCTCCGTACACCGTCGGTATCAGCAAGGCTAGGGGTAGATCTCTGGGCATGTCTCAAAACCTACTCAGAGGTACTTTACCTTGATAAAGCTGGCATAACAGCTAGAGTGAACGTCGTACAAAGGCAAGGAAAAAATCAAACAAATCGGTGAACGGTAGTTGTTCGCGCTCGCATTTCCTGCGGATTTGTTAAAAACGCCCTAATGGTATAAAAAAAGAAACATATAACAGCCCTGATGAAGGGGGTGGCTATGCTATCCTTCTCAAACGGGTGAAATCTTGGGTTTTGGGTTGCAGTTCCAAGGTGGACAAACGTTTTCCTTGTGCTAACGCGCGACGGAAGGCGAATGAAGCCGGTAGTGCAAGCCGAAAATTCAAGAATTCAATAAGCAGCGGTGTGAGAGAGCGCCGCATTACACGTAACTAGGAGCGTGGTTACACAATGCAGGAGGCATGGGAAGGCTTCAAGGAAGGCATCTGGACGGGAGAGGTTGACGTCCGAGACTTCATCCAGAAGAACTACACCCCCTATGAGGGCGACGAGTCGTTCCTCGCCGGCCCGACCGAGCGTACCAAGGAGCTGTGGGGCGAGGTTCTCGACCTGCTGCTTAAGGAGCGCGAGCAGGGCGGTGTCCTCGATATGGACACCAAGATCGTCACGGGTATCGTGAGCCACCCCGCTGGCTACATCGATAACGCCCACCGCGAGAAGGAGACCATCGTCGGCCTCCAGACCGACAAGCCGCTCAAGCGCGCGCTGCACGTCAACGGCGGTATCCGCATCGCTTGCCAGGCCGCCAGCCAGCACGGCTACAAGGTCGACGAGAACGTTGTCGAGCGCTACACCTTCGAGCGCAAGACTCACAACGCTGGCGTCTTCGATGTCTACACCCCCGAGATGCGTGCTTGCCGCTCGGCTCACATCATCACCGGTCTGCCCGATGGCTATGGCCGCGGTCGCATCATCGGCGACTACCGTCGTGTTGCCCTGTACGGCGTCGACTACCTGATCAAGGACAAGGAGGCCCAGAAGGCTTCCACCCCGACGGTCATGACCGCCGACAACATCCGCGATCGTGAGGAGCTGCAGGAGCAGATCCGCGCCCTCGGCGAGCTCAAGATGATGGCCGAGACCTATGGTTTCGACATTTCCAACCCTGCTACCAACACGCAGGAGGCCATCCAGTGGATGTACTTCGCCTACCTTGCTGCCGTCAAGGAGCAGAACGGCGCCGCTATGTCCATCGGCCGTACCTCCACGTTCATCGACATCTACGCTGAGCGCGACCTTGCCAACGGTACCTTCACCGAGGAGCAGATCCAGGAGTTCGTGGATCACTTCATCATGAAGCTCCGCATGGTCAAGTTTGCCCGTACCCCCGAGTACCAGGCCCTGTTCACCGGCGATCCGCAGTGGGTCACCGAGTCCATCGGCGGCATGGGTGTTGACGGCCGTACGCTCGTTACCAAGATGAGCTACCGCTACCTGCACACGCTCGAGAACATGGGCACCAGCCCCGAGCCCAACATGACCATTCTGTGGTCGACCCGTCTGCCCGAGAACTTCAAGAAGTTCTGCGCCAAGACTTCCGTCGCCAGCTCCTCGATCCAGTACGAGAACGACGACCTCATGCGCGTCTATCACGGCGACGACTACGGCATTGCCTGCTGCGTGTCCTCCATGCGCATCGGCAAGGAGATGCAGTTCTTCGGTGCCCGCGCCAACCTGGCCAAGTGCTTGCTGTATGCACTCAATGGCGGTGTTGACGAGGTCTCCAAGAAGCAGGTCGGCCCCAAGTATCGCGCCGTCGAGGGCGATACGCTCGATTACGACGACGTTGTGGCCAAGTACAACGACATGATGAAGTGGCTTGCTGGCGTGTACGTCAACTCGCTGAACATCATTCACTACATGCACGACAAGTACTGCTACGAGCGCATTCAGATGGCTCTGCACGACAAGCACGTGCACCGCTGGTTCGCTACGGGCATCGCCGGCCTTTCCGTCGTGGCTGACTCCCTGTCCGCCATCAAGTACGCCAAGGTCCACCCCGTCCGTGACGAGAACGGCATCATCGTCGACTTCGAGACCGAGGGCGAGTTCCCCAAGTACGGTAACGACGACGACCGCGTCGACCAGATCGCTCACGACGTTGTGCACCAGTTCATGGAGTACATCCGCATGAACGACACCTACCGCAACTCTGTGCCCACGACCTCGGTTCTGACCATTACCTCCAACGTCGTGTACGGTAAGAAGACCGGCTCCACGCCCGACGGCCGCAAGGCTGGCCAGCCGTTCGCCCCGGGTGCTAACCCCATGCACAAGCGCGATAGCCACGGCGCCATCGCTTCGCTGTCTTCGGTTTCCAAGCTCCCGTTCCGCGATGCTCAGGACGGCATCTCCAACACCTTCTCCATCATCCCGAGTGCGCTCGGCAAGGAGGACCAGGTGTTCTTTGGCGATATCGACCTTGATCAGCTGGGCGAGTAACTATTGTTAGTGCTATACTAACAATAACGATTACTGATTAGCGCGCCGGTTTCGGCCGGCGCCTATTAATCGAAGGAGACACATTATGAAGGTTTCTGAAGTTTCCGAGACTCAGGCCGATAACCTGGTCCACATGCTCGACGCTTACGCCGAGAAGGGTGGCCACCACCTGAACGTCAACGTCTTCAACCGTGAGACGCTGCTCGACGCTCAGGCTCACCCCGAGAAGTACCCGCAGCTGACCATCCGCGTTTCCGGCTATGCCGTGAACTTCCACACGCTCACCAAGGAGCAGCAGGACGAGGTCATTGCGCGTACCTTCCACAACAAGTTCTAAAGGGATTTAACTCCTGTAGGATTACTGGGGCCGGTTTTGGGTTATTTTCCAAAACGTCCTCGGACATGCAAAGAGGCTCCGCTGCGCGCGTTGCGCGGCGGGGCCTCTTTGCGTCCTGCGGGATGTTTTGGAAAATAACCCAAAAACGGCCAAGCGGGGTTCTTCGGAGTCACCCTTTAGGCGGAACTCTCCTAATTATTTGGATGAGTCGTTTACTTACTTGTGCTGTTACCGTCTTCCCGCTGTTGTTGGGGTATGCTTTGTTCGTATGTAAACGTATGACATGTTGATAGGGGAGGGTGCTATGGCTCGCGAGGGCACTCGCTCTAAGGATTCTGCTAAGCCTGGCATCAAGGAAGTTGCAGCGGTGGCGGGGGTTTCGCCTACTACGGTATCTCGCGTGCTTAATAACCGCGGTTATATTAGCCAAGAGACCCGCGATAAGGTCCACGCCGCGATGGAACGCATCAACTATACGCCCAACGATATCGCCCGTGCCATGCTCAACGGCCGTCTGAACCTTATCGGCATGATCGTTCCCTTTGTGAGCTGTCCGTTCCATGCTCAGGTTGTGCAGGCGGTCGAGCGCACGTTGGCGGAAAACGGCTTTAAGATGTTGCTGTGCAACAGCGCCAATCGACCTGATCTTGAGCGTTCCTATATCGACATGCTCCGCCGCAATATGGTCGACGGCGTCATCGTCAACTCCCTCAATATCGGTGCCGAGGCATATGCCGAGATGGGCTTGAGCCTGGTTGGCATCGACTGCGATCTTGGCGAGGGCTCTGTCCAGATTGCAAGTGACAGCTATGGCATCGGCGAGCTCGCCACGCGCCGTCTGATTGATGACGGCTGCAGGCGTATCCTGTGCCTGCGCAGCAATAGCCGCATGCGCATGCCTGCCAATAAGCGTACCGATGCCTACCTCGATGTTGTTGAGCAGGCCGGTTTGTCCGCGCTTGTCCGTGAGGTTGAGTTCGTTAAGCCCGACGACGAAAAGGGCGCGGTCGTTGCGAAGATCCTCGATGAGAACCCCGATATTGACGGCATCTTTGCGGGAGACGACACGATGGCGGCCATCTGCCTCAACGTGATGAAGCGGCGCGGCTTGAGCGCTCCGGACGATATTAAGGTCGTGGGCGCGGATGGCGCCCGCCGCACTATGACGTTTATGCCTGACTTAACAACCGTTCGTCAAGATATCGATCGCATCGGAGAGCTCGCGGCGCAATCCATCATCGCTCTTGTTAACGGTGAAAAGCCCGAATCGAATACCAAGCTCCCCGTTGAACTCATTGAGGGCAAAACCGCGTAGTTCATCCCGTGCCAAAAGAATTCCTCAAACGCCTCTGATGACCGTTCGCCGCCATATGTCAACCGTTTGCCGACGACTGGAACTGCGAAAAGACGTATTAGTGTGAAAACGTTTGACATATGAAAACGATTGACATATCTTGCAGTTGTACCGAGTTAGTATCTTGTGGGAAAGGAAGTCTCGGATGCACAAGGTGTATTACCAGCCTGAGGGAATTTGGGTAGGCGACATCATGCCGTACGGCGAGGACGGCACGTTCTATCTCTATCACCAGCGTGACACGCGAAACCCCGGTCCTTTCGGAGAGCCGTTTGGTTGGGCACTCGCGACGACCAAGGATTTCGTCAACTACAAGGACTTTGGCGAGAGCCTTGAGCGTGGCGGCGACGAGGAAGTCGACCAGTATGTTTATGCCGGCACGGTGTTTAAGGTGGGCGACAAGTACCATGCGCTCTACACTGGTTGCAATCGCGATAAGGTCCGCGCACGCTTGATGAAGCAGGTTCTTCTTCACGCAACGAGTGACGACGCCGTCAAGTGGGAGAAGAACATCGCCGAGACGCTGCTTCCGCCCCAGGAAGGTTACGATGACCGCAACTGGCGCGATCCCTTTGTGCTTTGGGATGAGGAGAACGAAGAGTACATGCTCATCCTCGGCACGCGCGTGGGCGAGGACAAGCGTCTGATGACCGGGCGTCTGGTCAAGTTCACCTCCAAGGACCTGGATACCTGGGAGTTCCAGGGCGACTGGTGGAATCCGGGCCTTTACACCATGTTCGAGATGCCTGATCTCTTTAAGATGGGCGACTGGTGGTATCTGGTGTTCTCCGAGTACAGTGATGGCAACAAGACCCGTTACCGCATGTCTCGCTCCATCAACGGTCCTTGGATCACTCCTGCTGACGATTCATTCGATGGCCGCGCGTACTATGCCGCGCGTACCGCATTTGATGGCGAGCGCCGCGTTCTCTTTGGTTGGGTTCCTACGCGTGACGAGGGTGGCGATCCCAGCTCTTACCTGTGGGGTGGCACCTTTATGCCTCTCGAGATCGTTCAGCGTGCCGACGGAACGCTCGGCACCAAGCTCCCTGACAGCATGCTTGGCGCCTTTGGCGAGGCTAAGGCAGTCGAGGCCTTTGAGCTTTCCTGCGAGTCGGGCAAGGTCGAGCAGGTGCTCGCCGCGGATGCCGGTTCCACCTATATGCTCGATGCCGACATCGAGCTCGCCGGTGACGCTGCCGGCTTCTCGGTGAAGCTTGCCGAGGACGCCGAGTCCGGTCTTGCCTATGAGTTCCGCGCCAACCTGCGTGAGGGCAAGCTCGAGTTTACGGCGGCCCCCCAGTATCCGTGGTTCCAGGTCAACAACATGGGCCTCGAGCGTCCGTTGTTCTTTAAGGGCGAGGGCACTCATCATGTGCGCCTGGTCGTTGACGACGATATCGCGACCATCTTTGTCGATGATGTTGCGCTCAACGCTCGCTTCTGCAATAAGCAGGGCCAGGGTGTGGCACTGACGGTCACCGACGGTACGCTCAAGTGCGCAAATGCAACGATCGCGTCTCTGTAATGGCATCAAAACGTCTTATGATTTCGTAAAGGAATGGAGAGGAACATGGACTACAAAGCAGTGTCTCAGCAAGTCGTCGATAACGTCGGCGGTCTGGAGAACATCGAGGGCGCCACGCATTGCGTTACGCGTCTGCGTCTGGTGCTCAAGGATACGAGCAAGTACAACAAGGCCGAGCTCGAGAACATCGATGGCGTCAAGGGCGTGCTGTACAACAGCGGCCAGCTCATGATCATCTTCGGTACCGGTACCGTCAACAAGGTCTACGACGAGTTTATGGCTCTGACGGGCGTTAAGGAGATCAGCGCTTCCGAGGTCAAGGGCGCCGAGGCGGACAAGAAGGGCAAGTTCTTCTCGGTCCTCAAGGTGTTCTCGGACATCTTTATCCCCATCATTCCCGCTTTTGTCGGCGCTGCTATCATCATCGGCCTTAAGTCGCTGATCGTTGCCAACGGCCTCTTTGGCATGGAGGGCAGCCTTGCCGACCACAGCGAGTTCCTCAAGAACCTCGCAAGCTTCTTTGCCATTATCGCCACCACGTTTGACTACCTGCCTGTCCTGGTTATGTACAGCGCGGTCAAGCGTTTTGGCGGTAACCCGATCCTGGGTATCCTCGTCGGTATCGTCATGGTTCACCCGAGCCTTATGAACCGTAACACGTTCGTTATGGATCCGACGGGTGCTGAGTACTGGAACTTTGGTCCGCTCTCCATTCCCATGGTTGCTTTCCAGGGCGGTGTGTTCCCCGCAATCCTGACTGCCTGGTTTATGGCCAAGGTCGAGAAGATTGCCCAGAAGTACATCCCCGAGGTCGTCTCGTTCGTTTTCGTCCCGACCGTTACCCTGATTCTTGCTAACGTCGCCCTGTTCACCGTGTTCGGCCCGCTCGGCAACCTGATCGGCGACGTCCTCGGCGGCGTAATCGATATCCTGTACAACAGGATGGGCGTCTTTGGTGCCTTTGTCTTCGCCGCGTTCCTGCAGCCGCTTGTCGTTACCGGTACGCATCAGTTCATCCAGGGTATCGAGGCAAACCTCGTTGCCACGACTGGCTTCAACTACATCCAGGCCATCTGGTCGGTTTCCATCATCGCCCAGGGCGGCGGCGCCATCGGCATGTACCTCATTCATAAGAAGCATTCCAAAGAGCGCAACATCTGCATGTCGTCCTTTATCCCGACGCTGGTCGGAATCTCCGAGCCCGCAATCTTTGCTGCAAACATGCGCTACTCGATCATTCCGTTCCTCTGCGCTTGCATCGGTGCAGGCTGCGGCGGTGCCTTCGTCAAGCTCTTTGAGGTGCGCGCTATCGGTCAGGGTCTGACCGGCGTGCTTGGCCTGCTCATCGTCACGCCCGAGACCCTCGTGTGGTATGTGGCTGGCAATCTCATCGCCTTTATCGTGCCGATCGTCTTGATCTTTGCCTACAACAAGGCAAAGGGCGTTCCGACCACCGATGAAGAGGGCGCTGGCGCTGGCTTCGATGTCAGCTTCTAATTGAGCCGTTCAGCGTAATCTGAGGATAAGTCCATTTGAGGAAGGGCGTTCGGCTCGTGTGAGTCGAGCGTCCTTTCCTATAGACGAGAAGGTCATGGCGATGTTTAATCAAAAAAACAAGGTGACACGCGCGGACTATGAGCAGTGGCGTGCCGGACAGGATGAGACGGCGGGTCGCATCGCGTCCGACCCCGATAGGCTTTTGTTCCATGTGGAGCCTGAGCTTGGCTGGCTCAACGACCCCAACGGTTTGGTGCAGATTGGTGATACATATCACATCTATCATCAATACGATCCGTTCGACGCTGCACATGGCGGTCCAGTGCTTTGGAACCATCTGACGACAAAGGATTTTGTGACGTACGAAAATCACGGCCCCGTGTTGTTCCCCGATTCCGATTTGGATTCGAGTGGAGCGTATTCTGGTTCTGCCTTTGTACGTGATGGCAAGATTCACTACTTCTATACCGGCAACGTCAAGCATTTTGACCGCGATGATTACGACTACGTGTTGACGGGCCGTGAGCAAAACCAAATTCATATGGTTGCCGAGAACCCCGACGAATTGGGCGAGAAGCGCATGGCTGTTGGGCCGGTCGATTACCCCGACGATATCGGTACGCACGTGCGTGACCCCAAAATCCTTGAACACGATGGTATCTACTACATGGTTCTGGGCGCTCGTACGAAAGACGACCGCGGCTGCGTGCTTGTCTATACTTCGCGCGATCTAGAGGATTGGAGCTATGCGACGCGCATTGAGCTGGGCGAGAAGTTTGGTTTTATGTGGGAGTGCCCTGATCTATTTGAGCTTGATGGTGAGCTAATTCTCGTTTGCTGTCCGCAGGGCGTGCCCGCCGATGGTTGGCGTTACCGCAATCCGCACCAGTGCGTGTGGTTCTCCATCGAGGCCGATTGGGAGGCGCCGAGCTTTAAGATCACCGGGCAGGGCATGCCCCCGATGGTCGATGCCGGCTTTGATTTCTAC
>CAVALS010000044.1:0-17942 GCA_963589385.1 Bacteroidaceae bacterium | reverse complement strand
ATTGGTGGTTTGGTGGGCGGCCGTCGCATGCGGATACGGCACGAGCACCGAGGGCACGGCGAGCGCAGCGATCTCGGCCACGCTCGATGCACCCGAACGCGAGAGCACCAAATCGGCAGCAGCCAGCATATCGCCCATGTTGTCGATGTAAGGCTGGACGCAGTAATGCTTCGCCTCCTCGGGCGTCAGCGCCAAAGCGCGCTCGGTCTCCTCAAAGCCGTCGGCACCCGTCGAATGCAACACATAGAGGTTCTTGCGCGAAAGCAGCTCGTTTTTGAGCGAAACCACACGCTCGTTGAGGTGCTGGGCGCCAAGTGAACCGCCAAAGACGAGCAGCAGCGTAGCGTCCTCGGGAACGCCAAGTGCCTTGCGGCCGCGAGCGCGATCGCCCTCGATCACCGAGCGACGTACGGGGTTGCCGGTCATGAGCACGTGGTCAGGGTCACCTTCGCGCTCAAAGACCGAACGCGCTGCCGGCACCGAGATGCACACGCGGGCGGCGTGGGAGTTCATCATCTTGTTGGCCAGGCCCGGAACAGAGTTCTGCTCATGCAGCAGATACGGAACGCCCGCGCCCTTGCACCACCCCAGCAGCGGAACCTCGACATAGGCACCAAAACCAATGGCGGCATCGGGCTTGCCGACCTTTGAGAAATGACTGGCGAGCGCACGCTTGGCCTTGTTGACACGCCACAGCGAGGTCAGCGCCGTCCAAAGACGGGAGCGGTCGAAGCCCGTGACCGTAATGGGCACAAAATCAAACCCAGCCTCGGGGACCAGACGACCCTCGAGCTTGCGCGACTGGCCCACGAACACAACGTGGTGGCCACGGTCACGCAGCTCTTCGGCCAAGGCGAGGGCGGGGTTGATGTGCCCTGCCGTGCCGCCGGCTGCAATAGCAACGGTCATTTTATCGGTCATGGTAGTCCCTTCGTACACGCGGCCCCTGGTCGTCGGTACGCAGACGCGCCGACGGGTCCGAGTTCAAATCGATTCGATTATATCCGCCGCCCGCGTTGCGAGGGCTGGGGCGCTGAGGACGGCCTTGCGGCGCCGTTCGCTGACGCGGGCGGGCTGCCGGCTCGGTCGCAGAGCCATCCAGGACGGTAAAACCGTTACGCGAAGGTCGCTCGCCGCGCACGTGGGGCACGCCGGCGGTGCTCTCATCCATAACGGCAAAGCTCTCACGGCGGCGGTCATACTCATCGCGACGGGCGCTCTCATACGAAACGCGCAGGATCAAACCGGCGAGCATAAGCGACACGATAATCGAAGAGCCGCCGTAGCTAATAAACGGCAACGGTTTGCCCGTCATGGGAAATACGTTGAGGATGCCCAGCGCGTTAATCAAAAACTGCACCGCGAGAATGACTGCGGAGCCAGACGCCATGAGCGCACCCCGACGATCGGTCGCCTGCTCGGCAATGCGAAACGCCGAGTAGATCAGCATCGCAAACACCAAGAAGAACAGCACGGTTCCGACAAAACCGACTTCCTCGCCAATGATGGCCAGGATGTAGTCATTGTGCGCCTCGGGCAGATACGAGTACTTCATGGTTGAGTTGCCGATGCCACGGCCGAACAGACCGCCCGAGGCAAAGGCCATGATGGCAAGCGTGGCCTGATAGCCATCACCATACTCGTCGGCCCAAGGGTTCAAGGCAACCTGAATACGCACCATACGGTACGGCTCTGCGACAAGCGCAATCACGATCACGAGAATGCCGAAGATTAGCACGCCGATGATAAATCTGGGGTCGAGACCCGCAAACAACGCCATGCACATGAGGGTCAACAGGATGATCAGGACAGTACCGAAATCGGGCTGGATAAAGATCAGAAAGAGCGAAATGCCCAGGTAGATGCCCATCTTGCGAAGGAATTCGTTGATGTTGCCACCGGGCGAAAAGAAACGATCAAGCATGATGGACGAATACGCAATGGCAAATGGCTTTAAAAACTCGGAAGGCTGGAACTGAATGCCGGCAATGTTGAGCCAGCGCGTGGCGCCACGGCTGCCGCTGCCCACCAAGAACACCAGAAACAGTAGCCCTATCATGCCTATGAGGAAGATCCTGAGCACGTCTTCCCCAAACCAACTGTCCGGCAAAACGCGCACGATGGCAATCAGCGCCAGAACACCGACCACGGCAAACGCGGCCTGTCGACCCAGAAAAAACGTCGCCGAGCCATTCTCGTGCAGCGCCTCGACCGAAGACGCCGAGTACACCATCAGCAGGCCAAAGCACACCAAGGTAAACAGGCAGGCCATGAATATCAAACGGGGGCGCATGATACGGGCGGGAACGCCGGCAATATAGCGTTCGCTAAACGTCTGCCCACCGCGACCGAAACGCGGTGTGCTGCGCCGCGAGGAAGCACGGTCCGAGTCGGGCCTCCTCATACCTTGTCGGGGGCTCTCCTCTCTCACCGGCAACCCCTATTCCATTTGCGATTTCGCCGCAGCGGCAAGCTGGGCCACATAGTCCTTAAACACGCGGCCGCGCTCCTCATAGCCCGAGAACTCATCGAACGAAGAGCAGGCAGGAGAAAGTAAGATCACGTCGCCACGGCTCGACAGCGAACGGGCGACGTCCACGGCATCGCGCAGGTCATCCGCCTGGGCGATATCCACATCGCCATCGACATCGGCCTCGTCCATAGCGGCGGTGAAGCGCTCGCGCGCATCGCCAAAGCAGACGACCGAGCGTACGTTATCCATAACAACGCGCGCGAAGTCCGTGAGAGGCGTGCCCTTATCGTGGCCGCCGAGCAGCAAGATCACGTCGTCATCGGGAAATGCCGTCAGTGCCTTCTCGACCGCATCGGTGTTGGTCGCCTTGGAATCGTTGACGTAGCGCACGCCGTCAATCTCGCCACACGGCTCCACGCGGTGTTCGAGCGGCTGGAACGAGGCCAGACCGCGGCAGACACCATCGACATCGGCACCGACTGCCAGGGCAGCTGTGGCAGCGCACAGGGCATTGATAACATTGTGATGGCCCGAGATCTTGAGCTCGGATGTAGCGATGAGCGGGGTCTCGACGCCCTTCAGGCGCACGATCATCTTGCCATCGCGCACAAAGGCGGCATCCTCACCCTCAGGCTCGTCAAAGGCAACCTTGCAGATGCGACGACCTGGCGCGTAGATGTACTCATCGAACTCGTGAATGCCGGCGTCTTCGACGTCGACAACCACCAGATCGTCATCGACCATATTGTCAAACAGTTTGATCTTGGCAAGCGCATAGTTCTTATGGCTCTTATGCCAGCCCAAGTGGTCGGGAGTGATGTTGAGCAGCACCGCCACGCGAGGGTGGAGCTCGGTGGTCGTAGCAATCTGATAGCTCGAGAGCTCGGCCACAAACCACTCGTTATGAGCTCGGCCGTCAATCTCGTTGACCGGCGGCTCGCCGATGTTGCCGACAGCAACGCTGGCCTCGCCGGCAGCCTTAAGCAGAAAATCAGTCAGCGACGTGGTGGTCGTCTTGCCGTTGGTGCCCGTGATGGCAATCCAGTTATCGGGCGACAGGCGATAGGCAAACTCGGGCTCACCCATAATCTGGGCGGCATGCTCGCGCCCGGCCTTAAAGAAGCCCGAGAACTCCGAGATGCCCGGGCATGTCACGCATACGTCATAGGCACCCTCGACCTGTTCGGTCCCATAGACAAACGACGCACCAGCAGCCTCGAGCGCACGCGTGGCGTCATTGGGCTCAGAGGTGCCGCCGCCATACACGGTAACGGCGCTTACGCGCTCGGGATGTGCCAGCGCCCAGCGGGCGACATCGAGACCGGATTTGCCCTGACCCAAAACGAGCAGGCTAAAGACATCAGCAAGAGGCATGAAAGACCACTATCCCAACTGGAAGAACAAAGCAAGGCCAACGGCACCAAAGGCCGCAGCGATAATCCAAAAACGGATGACGACCTTGGTCTCGGCCCAGCCCTTCTTTTCGAAATGATGATGGATGGGCGCCATAAGGAAGACGCGCTTGTGCGTAAAGTGGAAGTAGACAACCTGAATCATGACCGACAGGGTCTCAACGATAAACAGGCCGCCGATGATGAGGGAGACGACCTCGGTGTTGGTCATGATGGACGTGCAGGCAAACGCGGCGCCCAGGGCAAGCGAGCCGGTATCGCCCATAAAGATGCTCGCCGGATAGCAGTTGAACCACAGAAAGCCCAAGCAGGCACCGGCACACGCGGTGCAGAAGATGGACAGGTTCACGTCTCCATGCAAAAACGCCATGGCAGCCATGGCGAGCATGGCAATCATGGAGGTGCCGCCAGCAAGACCGTCAAGGCCATCGGTCAGGTTCACGGCATTAGAAAGACCGGCGATCATCAGCCAGCAAAAGACAATGTAGAGCCACGGGAACGAAAGGCCGCAGATGGTGGTCGAAAGAACACCGAGGTCAATCGTCAGGCCGCCGGGAAAACGAATCTCGGGGGCGACGCCGCACCAGTTGACGGCAAGTACCGTAAAGGTGACACAGATAATGGTTAGGCCGATCATCTTGGCATGAGGCGTCAGACCGAGCGAGCGACCATGCGTAACGGAGGTCAGGTCGTCGATCAGGCCCAGCACGCCGGTCGCCAGCGTGGCGAGGAGCACGAGCACGAGCTCGGTGGTGAGCTTGCCCATCAGCAGGCAGGTCAGCGAGATCGCGACGAGGATGACAACACCACCCATGGTGGGCGTTCCCTGCTTAACCAAATGACGCTTGGGGCCATCGGCACGAACCTGCTGGCCGATACCCTCGACCTTGAGCAGCTTGATCCACCACGGCATGAGCAGCAGCGCAATGGCGGCGGCGATGCCAAGCCCCAAAAAAGCCTGATACGTTGGATACGAGGGATTGCCGAACATGGGCTAGCACACACCTTCCACAAAGCGGTCGAGCTCAACAAAGCGGGAACCCTTGACCAGTACAACATCATGTTTTTCAAGCGCGCCGCCCATGCGGTCGAGCACCTGCCGATAATCGGAGAACACCTGGATGCGGTCCTCGTCCATGCCCATCATGCGCGCGGCATCGGCCATAAGCTGGGCCAGCTCACCACCCACGCACGCCAGCATGTCGAGCTTCTTGGCGGCCGCATAAGCGCCCACGAGCTCATGCATGCGAGGAGCCTCATCGCCCATCTCGCCCATCTCGCCCAGGATCGCCATGCGAGACCCCGTGCACGAAAGCGAGCACAGCAGATCGAGGCCAGCAGCCATGGATTCGGCACTGGCGTTATAGGAATCGTCGATGACGCGGGCACCGCTCTTGGCGCGCTTGATCTCCTGGCGGTGACCGGTGATCGTGAGGCCCCTAAAGGCAGCATCGATCTGCTCGGGTGTCACGCCCAGGCGATAGGCAACCGCGGCGGCCTTAACGGCATTTGGGACGGACTGCACGCCGGGGATAGCAAGCATGGTATCGATTGTCTCGCCCTGACCAAAATCGAGCGTAAAGACCGGACGGCCCTCGTCATCAACACGAACTTCGCGGGCGCGGACCTCATCATCGTCCGAGACGCCGGCCAGCATCACATCGATACCAGCAGGCTGGGCGAACGTATCGCGAATGAACGGCGTAAAGTCGTCCTCACCGCCCAAAACCAGCAGCGGCAAGAAGTCGCCGGCGGCGCACATACCCTGGACAATCTCGGCCTTAGCGCGGGCGATGTTCTCGCGGCTGCCCAAAATGCCGATATGAGAGGTGCCGATCTTGCTCACGATGGCAAGGTTGGGATTGGCGGACTGGGACAGGCGCTCAATCTCGTGGAAATGGTTCATGCCCATCTCGAGCACCAGGACCTCGGTATCGGCCGGAGCGGAAAGCACCGTGAGCGGCATGCCGATCAGGTTATTGAAATTGCCCTTGGTGGCCCAGACACGATAGCGCTTGGCGAGCACAGCGGCGAGCACGTCCTTGGTCGTCGTCTTGCCGATGGAACCGGTAATACCAACGACCAGGCAGCCAAGCTCCAGACGGTACGCGTGCGCCAAACGCAGCAGAAACTCCTCGGGATCATCGGTCAGCAAGATGGCACAGCCCCTGTCCTGCGCCAGCGAGACCAGCTCGGCCTCGGGCTCACGCGTCATCACGACGGCGCCGGCACCCGACTGGACGGCACGGGAAGCAAAATCATTGCCGTCGACGTTTTCACCGGGAAAGGCGACGAAAATCGTCCCTTCCTCGACCCGGCGCGAGTCGATAACACACCCGCGGCATACCCGATCGGCTTCTCCCGTCACGGTTCGGGCCCCTGTTGCGGCCGCGAGGTTGTTGACGGCGATCTCTATCATTGCAGCTCCCCTGTAAACCTAATAATGCTATCGGCGTATTGTATCCCAGCGCCGCGCATGCGTGGTGCAGGGCATGTGAACACCCCTCATATGGGACAACAAACCACGCCCCAAAGATTGTAACCCCCTACTTCGTGTGCGGGATACCCAGCACGTCGAGCGCGTTGGCCATAATGGACTGGAACGGCACCGCAGCGGCATCTGAGCCGCTCGGCGTTCCGTCGAGCGTGATATAGCACAGCACCTTGGGCGATTGTGCCGGCGCAAAGCCCATAAAGGACGACATGTAGTTCTCCTTGAGGTAGCCGCCGTTCTCGTCGGCTCGTTCGGCCGTACCGGTCTTACCCGCCACGTCATAGCCGTCAACCGCGCCGCCAACGCCCGTTCCCTCGGACACGACCGTCTGCATGCACGATGTCACCTGGGATGCGGCGTCCTCAGAAATCGCGCGTTCGCCTTCGCCCCAGTCCTTCTCGTCGCCTTTGCTGGACTTATAGAAGTGCGGGGTCATCATCACGCCGCCGTTGGCGATGCCGCCCACGGCACGTGCGATCTCAATCGGCGAGACGGACAGCGCCTGTCCAAAGCTCATCGATCCCAGCGTGGCGCCGTCATACTGGTCACGCTCCTTGACGATGCCCAGGCTCTCGCCCGGAAAATCGACACCGGAGCTGTGACCGATGCCCCACTTGTCCACATAGGCGGCAAAGTCGTCGGCACCGATCTTGCGCCCCACCAGGACAAAGCCCACATTGGACGAACGGCGCATCATCTCGCGCACATCCATGGTCATGCCATAGTCGCGCTTATCGGCATCGATAACGGTATCGTCGCCCACCTTGATGCTCGCCGGCACCTCAAACGACGTACTCGATCGTACGACGCCCAAGTCGAAGCCGGCGCCCGCCACGAGCGTCTTAAAGACCGAGCCGGGCTCGTAGGCGTCAGTGACCAGGCGCAGGTTCATATCCTCGGTCTTGGCGTTCTCCAGATCGGTCTGGTCGTAGGTCGGGTACGAGCAGGCTGCCAAAATCTCGCCTGTCGTAGGATCGGTGACCAGCGCCGAGCCGTTCTTGGCCTTAGTCTTCTCAACTGCCTCTGCCAGGGCATCCTCGGCCGCACGCTGGATATTGACGTCGAGCGTCGTCACGATATCAACGCCGTCGACCGCAGCCACCTTTTTATAGGCACCGCCCGCGATATAGCTGCCGTCTCTCGCGCGCTCGCGCACAAGAGAACCGTTCGTGCCGGTCAGAAGCTTGTTGTATTGCTTTTCGAGACCCGTCAAGCCGTCGTTGTCTACATTCACTACACCCAGCACCTGCGATGCCAGATTGCCGTATGGATATACGCGCTTCATGGCCTGTTCAAAAAGCACGCCGGGCAGGTTCTTCTTCTCCAGCGCCGCAACATCGTCTTCGTCCACCTGGCGCTTGATATACACCCAGGTGCCATCGGACTCGACGAGCTTGCGGCAGGTCTTTTTATCGATTCCAGTTGCCTTGACCAGCGCCGACACCGTCTTGTCAACATCCTCGACAAGCTGCGGGTTCACGGCGATGTTGCGACATTCGACCGACGACGCCAGCACGTTACCGTTGCGGTCGTAGATGGTGCCACGTTTGGCATAGAGGGTCTGCGCAAGCAGGCGGCGCGCATCGGCACGCTCGCGCAGTTTATCGGCTTCGACAATTTGATAGTCGGCAAGGCGAAAGACGCCCAAGCCCAAGCCAAGCCCAATGAATCCCATGACGGCTTTGCGGCGAGGCAGAGGCGCGCCTGTGAGCCATTCGGTCGACGAACTCTTGCGCGACCTGGTGTTATGCACTTGAGGGCCGCCCGAGCCGCGAAGTCGCGACGCCGGGTCGTTGCCACGGGACTGCCCGGCGTTGTAAGATTGCCGACCCGTTCCTTGATAACCAGAACGTCCCCGCGACGAGGGACGTCCAGAACCGCGGCCCCCATCAGAACCGCGGCGATAGTCATTTGTCATACTCAGCTACCGTCTTGCTACTGAGCGGTCGCGGTCGCGTTGGCGCCCGCGGCTGCATCCTGTGAAAAGTCAAGTGTAACGCTCTCGCTGGGCTCCACCATGCCATAAGCGCCCGCAAGGTCGCGAATGCGCGTGTCGGCGCCATAGACCGAATGCATGACCTCCAGGTCGGAGCTCTCATCGGTCGCCTTTTCGAGCGTGTTGGTAAGCTCGGCGTTGCTGTTGAGCACCTGGGCCGTAACGCCGGCGAGCGCCACGCGGGCGACGCCGATCGTCATGAAGATAGCCGCAATGATGCAAAACGTTTTAAGAACGCTCATGAAAACCGGGCTTACCGCCTGGTTTGCCTGACGGCCCGCGCCCGTGTAGACATCAAAGCGCGGCGTGCGCTGCTCACGGGGAGCAACGGGGGCCTGCGGCGTCTCACGATAGGCGGGCATGGCGTTCATATCATAGGCAAGTGCTGCGCTTGAAGTGTTGTAGCCCATGATATGCCGCCTCCCATCCCGAGTACGTTGGTAGTGTGTTTAAGCTTCGTTTATGGTGCGAGCGGGAGGTCCAATATCGCGCGGTCGCGCCTACAGACGCTGCGCCACGCGGATTTTGGCTGATCTCGCCCGAGGGTTGCGCTCAACCTCATCAGGCTGGGCAACCAAGGGTTTGCGGGTGATGACCTTGAGTATCGGCACGTTGCCGCACACGCACACCGGAATCTCCGGCGGACACGTGCACCCCTGGCTCATCTCCTTAAAGTGGTTCTTTACGATACGGTCCTCGAGCGAGTGATACGAGATGACGCAGATACGTCCGCCCGGGTTGAGCCACCTGGTGGCGGCATCAAGCCCTCGTTCGAGCACATCGAGCTCGTGATTGACCTCGATGCGAATGGCCTGGAAACTTTTCTTGGCCGGGTGTCCGCCATGCCGACGAGCGGCAGCCGGGATACCCGCCTTGATGATCTCGACAAATTGGCCGGTGGTTTCGATCGGTTCTTGCTCGCGGCGGCGCACGATCTCGCGCGCGATCTGCGAGGCAAACTTCTCTTCGCCGTAGACGCGTAGAATCCGGGCGAGGTCGTGTTCGTTATAGGTGTTGATGACCTCAGCTGCGTTTAAGGTGTTATTACCCGGATCCATCCGCATGTCCAATGGGGCGTCCTCGTTATACGAAAAGCCCCTGCCAGGGATATCGAGTTGCGGTGACGAAACGCCCAAATCGAACAGGAAGCCATCGACCCCGGGCACCTCGGCCGAGCAAAGCAGCTCGTCCAAGTCGCCGAAGTTGCCCTTCAGCAGCTGGTGCGGAACGCCGGGAACCTCGCGGTCCAGACGGGCGCCAGCGGCCTCGAGGGCCATGTCGTCCTGATCGACGCCGAGCAAAAGGCCCGTCTCCCCCACCTGCGCGGCCATCTTTACCGAATGGCCGGCACCGCCAAGGGTGCAATCGCAGACAACGGAGCCGCTCTTTAGCCGCAGCGACTCAAGCACTTCGCCGAGCATGACAGGTTCATGCCGATATTCTTGTGTCAAGATCCCACGCTCCATCCGTTACCCGTGCCTTGCCCTTACGAGAAGAAGAGGTCCAGCAGGGCCTCATCGTCATCGTCCTCATCGGCCGCGGCGCGATCCCAAACCTCAAGGTGGTCGTAGTTGCCCACAACCGTAACCTCGCGGTCGAGGTTCGCCTGCTTGCGGAGAGACTCGGAAAGACCGATACGACCGGCGCTGTCCACGTCCATCGACGTGGTGCGCTTGTTGATCGCCCTCATGAGCTTCTGGTCGTTAATGTCACGCGGGTTAAAACCCTCGTGGCCCTCACGACCCGCGAAGAGTCCTTCGACCCACTTATCGAAGGCCTCGGCAGAGAACACGTACAGAGCATCGACATCCAGGGCTTTAAACACGCGAACGTGCTCTCCAAGCTCCTCGCGAAGGGGTGCAGGCAGGGACAGACGACCTTTTGCATCGAGATTGCGCTCGTATGCACCAGTCATTCCCATGTGCGCCCTCCCCTCGGTTACTCAGATGGCACGTACGCGGGGAACCACCCCGCCTGTCGACGTCATCAATAATATGGGGAACCGCCCCATTTTTCAACACCTTTCCCCACCCCTTCCCCCACCCCGCCCCACTATTCCACCCCCAATATGTTGTAAAACACCCCCGAGCATATGTTCGAAAACACAATATGTTGTGTTTGCAGCAAAGGCGGGATGCCACCTGTAGAACCACGCCCGCGAACCTCAACCTTCAAGTTGACCTTGAGGCGATTTTTACGTCCCTTTACACGCCGTTCACATCGCCCCCAAACTCCCCCACCCACGGTACACACGGCCCACCACCGCGTCGGTATCTGGCGAAAAATGGGACGGGCCCCAGATTGCCCATGCGCGCAAAAGTGCGTCTCGGCAATCTGGGGCCCGTCCCATTTAATATTTATAAATATGCAGGTCAGCGAGGTGCTAGCGATGTGCTAGCGGATGCGCCGCCAGATAGACCTCGGTCAGTTGCGTACGATCGACATGCGTGTAGACCTGCGTGGTCGAAATATCGGCATGGCCCAAAATCTCCTGCAGCACACGGAGGTCGGCACCGCCCGCGAGCATGTGGGTGGCAAAGGAGTGGCGCAAGGTATGGGGATGGAGCCCCACCAGTCCCACCTGGCGCCCGTAGCGCTCACAGATGGCATGGATGCCCTGGCGCGACAGACGGCGGCCGTTCTTATTTAAAAAGACCGCCGAGGTCTCGGTTCCGCGGGCATGGGCCGCCAAGCGAGAACGTCCCTCAGTTACATAGAGCGTCAGAGCTCGCGCCGCGCTTCCCACCAGCGGGGACAGGCGTTCCTTTGAGCCCTTACCGCGAACGAGCACAAAGCCATCGTCGATATGGGTATCGCCCACATCGAGCCCCACCAACTCGCTCACACGCAAACCGCATCCGTAGAGCACTTCCAAGATGGCATGGTCGCGCAAGCCCATCTCGCCCTCGGGGAAGTCTTGATCGAGCAGCGCCGAGACATCCTCCACCGATAGATACTCCGGCAAACGCTCAGCCTTTTTAGGCAGGCGCAACGCCGCCGTCGGGTTTTGGGCCACGGCCCCATCGCGCACCAAAAAGGCATGCAGGCCCTTCACGGCAGCAAGCGCGCGCTCCACCGAGGCGTCAGAATAGCCCCCATCGCGGCGATCGGCGACAAAGCCCTCCACGACCTGACGGGTCACCTCTTCAAAAGACACAATACCCGCCCGCTCCAGATAGGCGCAGTACGTCGTCAGGTCACGACGATAGGCCACAATCGTGTTGCGCGCCAAGCCCCGCTCGACCGCGAGGTAATCGAGATACTCCCCCGCCGCCACGGCGAGCGACGAGGGAGTAGCTTCGGTATGTTCCTTATTCGCCGGCACCCTTAGTCCGTAGCGAGGTTCATGGGCGTCACCTGCAGACGGTCGACACCCTCGTGCTGGCCGATCGAAGCACGCACGAACTCGCGGAACAGCGGCTGCGGGTTGGTCGGGCGGCTCTTGAACTCGGGATGAGCCTGGGTTGCCACATACCACGGATGCACGTCGCGCGGCAGCTCGACCATCTCGACCAGGCGCTCGTCGGGCGACAGACCCGAGATAACCAAACCGGCGTCCTCGAGCTGGTCGCGGAAGGCGTTGTTGAACTCAAAGCGGTGACGGTGACGCTCGTAGACGAGTTCCTCGCCATATGCCTCACGAGCAAGAGTATCGGCGGCGAGCTTGCACGGATAGGCGCCCAGGCGCATGGTGCCGCCCTTCTCGGTCACGTCCTCCTGCGAGCTCATCAGATCGATGACGCTATACGGACCGTCCGGATCAAACTCGGAGGAGCTGGCGCCGGCAAGGCCGACGACGTTGCGGGCGAACTCGCACACGGCCACCTGCATACCCAGGCAAATGCCCAGATACGGAATCTTGTGCTCACGGGCAAACTCGGCCGCGAGGATCTTGCCCTCCAGGGCGCGCTTGCCAAAGCCGCCGGGGACCAGGATGCCTGAGGCGTCGCCCAGAACCTCGGAGACATTCTGCTCGTCGAGGCTCTCGCCGTCGACCAGCTGGACGTCCACATGGCGATCGTAGAAGACGCCCGCATGGTGCAGGGCCTCGATAACCGACAGGTACGCATCGGGCAGCTGCGTGTACTTGCCCACGACGGCGATCTTCACCTTGTCGGCGTGATGGTTGGCGTGATTCTGTTTGCGCAGGAACTCGTTCCACTCGCTCATGTCGCGCTCACGCGGGTCCAGACCCAAGCGCTCGCAAATGCGCAGGTCAAAGTCCTGCTCGGCAAGCAGCTGCGGAACATCGTAAATGCTCGCGCAGTCCTCGTTGGTAAAGACACAATCGGTGTCGACGTCGCAGAAGCTTGCGATCTTTCCGCGGATAGCGTCATCGATATGGTGGTCGGAGCGCAGCACGATGATATCGGGCTGGATGCCAAAGCTGCGGAGCTCCTTGACGGAATGCTGCGTGGGCTTGGTCTTGACCTCGTGGGCGGCGGCGATATAGGGAACGAGCGACACGTGGATGTAGCAGACGTTCTCGGGGCCGGCCTCCTTGCGGTACTGACGGATGGCCTCGACAAACGGTTGGGACTCGATGTCGCCGATCGTGCCGCCCAGCTCGGTGATGACTACATCGGAGCCGGTCTGCTCCTCGATGCGGCGGAACTTGTCCTTAATGGCATTGGTGACGTGAGGAATCACCTGCACGGTACCGCCCAAAAAGTCGCCGCGACGCTCGCGGGCGATTAGGCTTTTGTAGATGGCACCGGTCGTAAAGTTGGAATCGCGGGTCAGGTTCTCATCAATAAAGCGCTCGTAATGACCCAGGTCCAGGTCGGACTCGTAACCATCTTCGGTAACGAAGACCTCACCATGCTGGAACGGGCTCATGGTACCGGGGTCGACATTCAGATACGGATCGGCCTTCTGCATCGTTACTTTGTAGCCACGCGACTTGAGCAGACGGCCCAGCGAGGCCGCGGTGATACCCTTGCCCAGGGACGAAACCACGCCACCGGTTACGAACACATGCTTGGTCATATTGAGTTACCTGCGCTTCCCGTAGAAGTTGTCCATACACATCTTACGGGTCTTCATTGTAATACTCGCGCCGCGGACCGTTCGCAATTTTTCTCGCGTGCGATTGCATTTCTCAATCTTGAAACAAAACGCCGCCCGGTTTCCCAGGCGGCGTCGCTATGGCAAGGGTTACATGCTGCTATCGATCAGCAACCTCGTCCTCAAGCATTTCTTGAACGAGCATGCCGGTACGGACGCCCTCAAGATACCACTCGCCACGTTCGGTGAGGCAAATGCCATTTGCAAGCTGACCGCCGTCGTCGCTATAACGCGAGACGACATCAATCATGCCTTCGGAATCCAAGCGATCGATTGCGGCGCGGGCACGATACGGCGAAACCCCCATGCGCTCGGCAAGCGTTTTGCGCGAGAAACCATACGGCCCGCCATTGTCTTCGGTTTGCTGGTCGATCTCCATCAACACCAGAACCTCGACACGCTTCATATCGTTGACACTCGCACGACCCTTGCCCGCCATAGCAGCCTCCTCAAACCGAGCACGAGCATCTAACGCGCCGTGCGCGACCGACACACCTCACGATGGCAGGTAATATCCATCATGCGGCATCCCGCTAAGGATGAAACAGTTACGGTTATTGTATACCGCTCTAATTGTTTCTAGGCAGGTAAACGGCTATTTTTCGCCGAAATAGGCGCTTTATTGATCAAAAAGCCGTACCGGGCGCTAACCCGATACGGCCAAAATGCAATGCAATTACCGCGGTGCTTCAAACTTAGCGATGGAAGAAACCGCGGCGCTCAAACTTGGGCTCGCAGCACACGTTGATACCCAGTTTGCGCAGTACCGTCTCGTCCGTCGGCGAGATGATCACGCTAAAGAAGGCATCGCAACCGCGCAGCTGCTCCAGGCCCGAAAGGACGCGAGCGGCCGTCTCACTCGTGGCCGAGGTGATCGACAGCGCCATAAGCGTCTCGTCGGTGTGGAGGCGCGGGTTTTTGCTGCCCAGGAAATGCGTCTTGAGCTTGCTGATGGGCTCGATCGCCTCATCGCTAATGACCTCGAGCTCAAGGTCGACGCCCGAGACATGCTTGAGGGCGTTCATAATGAGCGAACTTGCGGCGCCCAGGCGCGTGGAGGTCTTACCGGTCACCACGGAGCCATCGGGCATGACCATGGCGCCCACGGGACCGCCCGTCAGCTGCTCCCTGGTGAGGGCCGCCGAGCGCGCCGGTGAGTAGTTCTTATCGATGCCGGCTTTCTTCATAATAATCTTGAGACGGTCGACTTGCTCATCGCCCACGCCGGTACGGCGCACATTTTCGACCGCGGTAAAGTAGCGGCGGACGATCTCCATCTTGGAAGCGTCGCGGCAGGCATCGTCATCGGTGATGGCAAAGCCAACCATATTGACGCCCATGTCCGTAGGGCTCTGGTAGGGGCTCTTGCCCAGGATCTTTTCCATCAGGGCACGGACTACCGGGAAGGCCTCGACGTCGCGGTTGTAGTTGACCGTGGTCTTGTTGTAGGCCTCCAGGTGGAAGGAGTCGATGATGTTGGCGTCATCGAGGTCTGCCGTGGCGGCCTCGTAGGCAATGTTGACCGGATGCGTAAGGGGCAGATTCCAAACCGGGAAGGTCTCGAATTTGGCATAGCCGGCGGCCGTGCCATGCTTGTGCTCGTGATAGAGCTGAGACAGGCAGGTGGCAAGCTTGCCCGAGCCAGGACCGGGGGCAGTGACCACGACGAGCGGTCGGGTGGTCTCGACAAACTCGTTCTTGCCGTAGCCATCATCGGACACGATCAGATCGACATCGTGCGGGTAGCCCTCGATGGGATAGTGCAGCTTGGCAGGAATGCCGAGCGCGTTCAGGCGGTTGCGGAACACATCGGCAGCAGGCTGGCCGGCGTACTGGGTGATGACCACAGCCGCGACGGCAAAGCCGTTGCCGCGGAACAAGTCAACCAGGCGCAGCACATCCTCGTCATAGGTAATGCCAAGGTCACCGCGAGCCTTGTTTTTCTCGATATGGTTCGCGTTGATCGCGATGATAACCTCGACATCGTCGGCGATGCTCTTGAGCATGCGGAACTTGCTGTCCGGTTCAAAACCCGGCAGCACGCGGCTCGCATGATAGTCATCGAACAGCTTGCCGCCAAACTCCAAATAGAGCTTGCCACCAAACTGTGAGATGCGCTCCTTAATGTGAGCAGCCTGCAGCTCGATATACTTCGCATTGTCGAAACCCTGGCGCATGTATGGCTCCCGTCCCGTTTCCAATTAATGTTCTAGGCGATTATAACGGAGCAGACCCTCCCCAACGCCCAAGCAATCAACTGGCACCAACCAAACACGTCATCGATAAGTTGCGGTGGAATAGTTCCCGTTTAACCCCTCAAGACGGCCAAACAGGAACGATTCCACCGCAACTTCCCCTTTTTGGTTCAAACAAACCTGGCCTTTGTATCAATAATGGAAACGTCGCAGGTGGAGCATAAGTCAGCGAAAGCCCGCCAGAGCGAGCAAGGTGACGTGAAAGAGGAGGGCATAGGCCTTTTGGCCATGCCCGACGATTGAACGTCAGATTGCCGCTCTGGCGGGCTTGCAGCGTCGAGCGGTTCCGGCGTTTGGTAAAACGCCGGAACACAAGAGCGCCCCCTCCCGCGCACGGAACGGGAGGGGGCTAAAGGTAGGAGTCTACCGGTGGGTTGACCCCACCGGACAGACGATGACCAGGTGATCCCTTACAGGATCGTCAAGGTTTCCGTGGGGTACCCGTTGGGTACTTAGAGCAGCACGCAGGCGACGGTCAGGATGACGGCGCAGACGACGGAGAGAGCGACGATGAGCTTAAGGGCAAACTTGAGCCAGGTCGTCCACTCGATCTTGGCCAGGGCGAGACCGCCCATGATGGCGCCGGAGGTCGGGGTGAACAGGTTCACGACACCGATGGCGGCGGAGAAGATCATGACCATGACCTCGGGCGAGAAGCCGAGCTTAACAGCCAGCGGTCCCATGATGGGCATGGAGACGGTGGCCATACCAGAGGTCGAAGGGATCAGGAAGGACAGGCCGAAGTAGACCAGGAAGCTCATGGGAGCGAAGATCACGCCGGACAGGCCAGCCAGGGCATTGGCGGCAGCGTCGAGGACGAAGACGTCGAGGCCGGTGTTAGCCATGAGGACGGAGATGCCACGGGCGAGGGCGATGACGAGAACAACGGACATCATGTCGGCAGCGCCGGTGATGAAGGTGTTAACGATCTGCTTCTCGGACAGGCCACCGATGATACCGATCAGGACGGCCATGAGGAAGAACCAGGTGGAAGCCTCGTCGAAGTACCACTGGCCAATGGGCAGGCCGGTGATCAGGGCAGACCAGCCCTGGACGACGGCGTTACCGTCGGCGTCGTAGACAGCGCCAGCGTCGAAGAAGTTGGCGACGCCCTCGTTGAGGTCGGCCAGCGGAATGAAGCCGACGATCATGACGACGAAGGTGAAGGCGAAGGCGATCAGAACACCCTTCTGACGACCGGTGAGCTTGACCTCCTTGTGGACCTCGGAAGCAGCCTTGCCGTGAGCCTCTTCGGCGTCCTTGAGCTCCTGCATCGACAGGATGGTGGAACCCTTGTCAGCCTTGACCTTCTTGGCATAGTTCATCACGAAGACGATGGACATAGCAGTAGTGACAATCCACAGGACGGCACCGAGGCCGATGATGATGGACTGGTTGACCTCAATGCCAACGCCGGTCAGAGCGTCGACGGCAGCGCCGACGGCAAACGGGTTAACCGTGGAGCCCAAGCAGCCGCAGCCAGCACCGAGCAGGACGGTAGCGGCGCCGACCATGGGGTCGAAGCCAGCGGCCATCATGGTAGCGGCGAGCAGGGCGTAGAAGGGAACGGTCTCCTCGCACATACCATAAGTGGTACCGCCGAGGGAGAAGATGAGCATAAGGACAGGAACGAGCATGATCTCGTTGCCCTTAAGCTTCTGCACCAGGACGGCGATGCCGTTGTCCAGGGCGCCGGTCTCGGTCATCATGCCGAGGAAGCCGCCCAGGATCATAACGAAGAGGCAGACGGGCAGAGCGTCAGCGAAGCCCAGGATCGGGGCGGTGCAGAAATCGCTCAGGCGGGCTGCGGTAACCGCGCCGCCGGACGTGCCGGAGACGATAACGGTAATCACTGCAACAATTGCCAGCAGAGCTAGAAGAATGGTGAACGATGAAGGCATACCGCGCTTTTTCTTAGCGGTCTCAGTCATGGTTCTCATCCCCCCTTCATAAATCATTTAACTTTCTCGCGCGAAGCGGATTTTCCGTGCCGTGCCCACCGCCCGACGCAAGATATTTACCAGACAAAACCGCTCGGGGTGAGCAGCAATACACCCCGAGCGAGATGCTAGATGCTCTTACTTGAGCGTGGCGTACATGACAGCCTTGATGGTGTGCATGCGGTTCTCGGCCTCGTCGAAGACCTTGGACTGCTTGGACTCGAAGACGTCGTCAGCAACCTCCATCTCGGTGATGCCGAACTGCTCGGCCTTCTGGGCACCGATGGTGGTGTTGGTGTCATGGA
>CAVALS010000043.1:0-2677 GCA_963589385.1 Bacteroidaceae bacterium | reverse complement strand
ATGCTTTCGTGGACTTTTAATAATAGCGCGGAAGGAAAGCTGTGCGTCCGCGTTACAATCTTTCGACGTTGGACCATGTTGTCAGACTCGTCGTGTACGGCGTCTGGCGTAAGTCTAGGGCTCATTTTTCGCCCTGGGCTGTTCCTCTGGGGCGATGCGACTGTCGTTCCAAGAGGAAGGAAATGCATGGGAAGCAAATCTCAGCAACAAGTTCAAGTAACGCCATCGGGCACTGCGGCGCTTCTCGCCGTAATGTATATTGCAGCCTTTGTTGCCGCGTTTAACGAGAACATCATTAACGTGGCGTTGCACGACATTATGGCGGCCTTTTCGGTGAGTGCCACCACGGCGCAGTGGCTTGTTTCGGGCTACATGATCGTGACGTCGATCTTTACGGCCATCATGGCCTTCCTGTCCGGTCGTTTCTCGACGCGCAAGCTGCTGTTTTTTGCATGCGGATGCATGGTCGCCGGCGAAGTCCTGTGCCTGGTCGCTCCGTCATTTAGCGTTTTGCTGCCAAGTCGTATTTTGCAGGCTGCGGGATCGGGCATCTTGTTCCCGCTCATGATGAACGTGGTGCTGTCTTGCGCTCCGCGCGAGAAGCTCGGTCTCTATCTGAGCCTGGGCGGAGCCTGCATTACGCTGGGGCCGGCGTTTGGACCCGTGATCAGCGGTCTTATGTGCACGTTGTTTGGCTGGAGGGCGGTGTTCGTAGTGCCGCTGGTGGGCGGCATTGTGGTCGCTGCGGCGGGCGTAAAGCTTGTTCAGAATGTCGGAGAGCGTTCGAACGCCACGCTTGATATTCTGTCGGTTGTTTTGCTCGCCGCCGGTATTACGGCATTTGTGTATTCCGTAGGCGAGTTCTCGACCAATCTGATTGCCGGTATCGTGACGCTTTTCGCCGCCATTGTGCTGCTCGGCCTGTTTGCGGCCCGCCAGCTTAAGCTCGAGCATCCGGTGCTTAACGTGCGTCCCATGGCGAGCGTTCGTTTTTGGCCTGCGTGCTTGCTTGTGGTGGTGTCGATGATGACGACGTTCTCGATGAGCGTTTTGTTGCCGCTCTATTTTGAGGGCGCATACGGCATGACCGCACTTGTTGCGGGCTTGCTCATTTTGCCGGCGATTGCCTGCAACGTCGTGACCTCGATTGTGGGCGGACGCGTGATGGACGCCCGTGGCGCATGGCCGCTGCTGCCGGTCGGCTTTGCCCTGATTGCCGTGGGGCAGACTGCCATCTCGATGACGGCGGCAAGCATGAACATCGGCGTCGTCGTGGCGCTGACCGTTGTGGTGTATGCCGGAGTCGGTTTGGTGCTGAGCCCCTCGCAAACGGCCGGCCTGGAGACGCTGCCTGCCGCTGAACATCCTCACGGAACGGCATTGCTTAACACGTGGAATATGATTGCCGCATCGTTTGGCCCGTCGCTGTTTATCGGCCTGCTCGCGAGTTCTGCGTCGACTGCCGGCGCGGCTGGCGCTGCGACCGACGTTGCCCAGGCGATTGGATTTGCAACTGCCGTGCGTGTGGCGGCTGTGATTGCCGTGGTCGGGTTCGCGACGTCGCTGGTGTACGCTCGTCGCGAGTCGCACATGTCGCATTAATGTGTGCACATAGATTCTGCAGCTAGATTGGATGGCGACACCATAAACTAATGGACGTTTTGCCGAGAGGCATGAATGTTTAAAGCGCAAAGAGTGCGCGACGGGCCCCGCGAATGGGGCGATGATGCCCGAGAGGGCCAAGAAGGAGTCTCATGTCCGAGAACGAAGAGATCATGAACGAGACCGAGAACGAGACCATGGCTGCCGAGGTTGAGGCAGTCGAGACCGTGGAGACCGAAGCTGCCGAGGTTGAGGCTGCTGACGAGGTTTCCGCCGAGGAGGAGGCCGAGGTTGTCGAGGCCGCCGTTGATTACGATGACGAAGAACTGATGGACAAGATGCAGAAGGCCGCCCGCCTGCTGCGTAGCCGTCGCTTTGCTATTTCCAAGGAGGAGGAGGCCAAGGCCGAGCGCATGGCGAACATCGAGCGCGCCATCAAGCTCCTTGACCTCAAGCCCAAGATGGAGCAGAAGGAAATGTCCGACCTGCTGGGCATGCGCCTTCGTGAGCTCGATGGCCTGATGGCCGAGGCCGAGGCCGCCGATCTGGTCGGCCGCATCGACGACGCCGAGGGCGATATGCGCAAGATCGTCGTCTTCGCTGCCGAGGATGCCGCTGAGGGCCTGGTCGAGCTTGCCAACAAGAAGGAGAAGCTCCTGCCTGAGCTTTCTTACGAGGAGGCCACCGAGCTGATGGCCGCTCTCGATAAGGTCATCGCTCCGCTCGTCGCCATGGGCCTGGACGAGGATCGCGGTCCTCGCGGCGGCCGTGACGACCGTGGTGGCCGTGGCGGCGACCGTGGCGGTCGCGGCGGCTTTGGCGATCGTGGTGGCCGTGGTGGCGACCGCGGCGGTCGCGGTGGCGATCGTGGCGGCCGTGGCGGTTTTGGTGACCGTGGCGGCGACCGTGGCGGTCGCGGCGGCTTCGGCGGCAACCGTGGTGGCTATGGCGATCGCGGTGGCAACCGTGGCGGCTTCGGCGGCAACCGTGGTAACGACCGCGGCGGTCGCGGTGGCGATCGTGGCGGCCGCAACGGCGGCGGCTTCCGCGGCAACCGCTTCTAATTGGGTTACGC
>CAVALS010000042.1:0-29749 GCA_963589385.1 Bacteroidaceae bacterium | reverse complement strand
CGATAACGGCATCGAGCAGCGCATGAACGGCACCTGCGCCGGCGGCACGGGCGCCTTCATCGATCAGATGGCCACCCTGCTGCACACCGATGCCAGCGGCCTCAACGAGCTCGCGGCCAACGCCACCACCATCTATCCCATCGCCAGCCGCTGCGGCGTTTTTGCCAAGACCGACGTCCAGCCGCTGCTCAACGAAGGTGCCCGCCCCGAGGACGTGGCTGCCTCCATCTTTCAGGCTGTCGTGACCCAGACCATCTCGGGCCTGGCATGCGGCCGTCCCATCCGCGGCAACGTCGCCTTCCTGGGCGGCCCGCTGCAGTACCTCTCCGAGCTGCGCCACCGCTTCTACCTCACGCTCAACCTGGACGAGGAGCACCGTATCGTGCCCCAAAACGCTCACCTGTTTGTGGCGAGCGGCGCCGCCATGGCGCACGAGTCCAACAAGCTCAGCACGTTCCCGCAGCTCATCGAGGCTATCGACAGCCTGGGTGACACGCAGGGTGCCGAGGTCGAGCGTCTGGATCCGCTCTTTGCCACCGACGAGGACTTTGCCGAGTTCAAGACCCGCCACGACCAGGAAGTCGTCCCCAAGGGCAAACTCGACGGCTACACCGGCCGCGTGTTCATCGGCATCGACGCCGGCTCCACCACCATGAAGGCCGCGCTCGTGGGCGAGGACGGCCAGCTGTTGCACACCTGGTACGGTAACAACAACGGCGACATCCTGGGCACGGCCAAGGTCATCATGGCCGATTTCTACAACCACATTCCCGCCGGCTGCACCATTGGCCACGTGACCACCACGGGCTATGGCGAGGCGCTGCTCATCGAGGCCCTCAAGGCCGACTCCGGCGAGATCGAGACCGTCGCGCACCTGCGCGGCGCCAAGGCGTTCCTGCCCGGCGTCGAGTTTATCCTGGACATCGGCGGCCAGGACATGAAGTGCCTGCGCGTCAAAGACGGCGTTATCGAGCACATCATGCTCAACGAGGCTTGCTCGTCGGGTTGCGGTAGCTTCATCGAGAGCTTCGCCGTCTCTATGAACATGGACGTCCGCGCGTTCGCCGATGCCGCCATCCATGCCAAGGCCCCGGTCGACCTGGGCAGTCGCTGCACAGTCTTTATGAACTCGCGCGTCAAGCAGGCACAAAAGGAAGGCGCCACGGTGGGTGACATCGCGGCCGGTCTGTCCTATTCCGTCATCAAGAATGCCCTGTTCAAGGTCATTAAGCTGCGCGACCCCAAGGAGATCGGCAGCCAAGTGATCGTTCAGGGCGGCACCTTTATGTCCGACGCTACGCTGCGCGCGTTTGAGCAGCTCACCGGCGTTCATGCCGTGCGTCCCGACATCGCCGGCTGCATGGGCGCCTATGGTGCGGCCTTGCTCGCTCGCGATCGCGCCGGCGCCGATGGCACCTCGACCATCCTTTCGGCTGAGGACATCGCGCACCTCACTGTGACGCAAAAGCATGTCCGCTGCGGTCGTTGCTCCAACAACTGCCAGCTCACCGTTAACGACTTTGGCGGCGGCAGGCGCTTCATTACCGGCAACCGCTGCGAGAAGGGCGCTGGCCACAAAAAGCAGAAGACCGAGGCCCCCAACCTCTTCAAAAAGAAAAACGAGTTGCTGTTTAACCGCGAGGTCCTGAGTCCCGACGAGGCCCCGCGCGGCACCGTGGGTATCCCGCGCGCACTTAACATGTACGAGAACTATCCCTTCTGGCACGCGTTCTTTACGCGCCTGGGCTTTAGCGTGCAGCTCTCCGACCAGTCGAGCAAGAAGACCTACCAGGCGGGCATCGAGTCCATGCCGTCCGAGAGCGTGTGCTACCCGGCAAAGATGAGCCACGGCCATGTGATGAACCTTATCGACCGCGATGTCGACTTCATTTGGATGCCGTGCGTGCGCTGGGAGCGCAAGGAGGATCCGACCGCCGGCAACTGCTATAACTGCCCCATCGTCATGAGCTATCCCACGGCGCTGGCGCTCAACATCGACGAGATCCGCGAGCAAAACATCGAGTTCCTGTACCCGTTTGTGCCCTATCACGACAAGACCGAGCTCAAGCGCCGTCTGTACCAGGTGCTCGCCGTCGACCGTGTGGCCGATGCGCAAGCCGGTCGCGGTCGCGTGCGTGGACCCAAGATCACGCGCTCCGAGGTCGATGCTGCCGTCAACGCTGCCTTTGAGGCCGATGCGCGTTTCCACGAGGACATCCAGACCATGGGCGAGGAGGCTCTCAAGTGGGTCGAGGACCACGGCGGTCACGGCATCGTGCTTGCCGGTCGTCCCTACCATAACGACCCCGAGATCAACCACGCCCTGCCCGAACTTATCTCGAGCTTTGGCTTTGCGGTCTTTACCGAGGATTCGCTCGCGCATCTCGTGAAGCCCGAGCGTCCGATTCGCGTCGTCGACCAGTGGATGTACCACAGCCGCCTGTATGCCGTTGCCCGTTTTGTGACGATGCGCAACGACCTGGACCTGATCCAGCTCAACTCTTTCGGCTGCGGCCTGGACGCCCTGACCACCGACCAGGTGCAGGAGATCCTGGAGGCCAGCGGCAAGATCTACACCGTGCTCAAGATCGACGAGGTATCCAACCTGGGTGCCGCGCGCATCCGCATCCGCTCGCTCATGGCGGCGCTCAAGGACCAGGAGGCCGAGCGCTTGGCCGAGGCCACGGCCGCGGGCGAGGCCTACGAGCAAGGCGATGCCGCGCCGGTGGCGCCCTCCACGGATGCCCCCGCGTTCGCGAGCCGCAAGTACACGTTTGAGGCGCAGCGTGAGAGTGCTTCGACCGCGTGGCCCAAGGTACCCTTTACCGAGCAGATGCGCGAGGAGGGCTACACCATCCTGTGCCCGCAGATGGCGCCGATTCACTTTGACCTGGTCAAAGAGGTGTTCCGCGGTGCCGGCTACAACTTGGAGCTGCTGCCCTCGACCGACCACGATGCCGTCGAGGCTGGCCTGCGCTACGTGAACAATGACATTTGCTATCCGTCGATCCTGGTGACGGGCCAGATTATGGAGGCCATCGAGAGCGGCCGGTACGACCTGTCCAAGACGGCCGTGGTCATCAGCCAGACGGGCGGCGGCTGCCGTGCCACCAACTACATCGCGCTCATCCGCAAGGCCCTGCGCGAGAGCGGTCACCCCGAGATTCCGGTGATCTCGCTTTCGGCCGTGGCGCTCGGCGAGGACAACCCCGGCTTTAAGATTACGCCGGCGCTGCTTAAGCAGGCAGTCTACGCGGTGCTCTTTGGCGACGTGATGATGCAGATGCTCTATCGTTGCCGCCCGTACGAGGCAACGCCCGGTGCCGCCAACGCGCTCTACGAGGAGTATATGGCGCGCGCCCGCAAGCTGGCGCCTAAGTTCAACCGCCATAACTACACCAAGCTGTGCCGCGAGGCCATCCGCGCGTTCGACACCATGCCGCTCGTGGGCGAGGGCACCAAGCCACGCGTGGGCGTGGTCGGCGAGATCTTGGTCAAGTTCCACCCTACGGCCAACAACCACGTGGTCGACGTTATCGAGCGCGAGGGCTGCGAGGCCGTGGTGCCGGGCCTGCTCGACTTCTTCCTGTACTCCATGAGCAACGCCGAGCTGCAGAAGGACGAGCTGGGTAGCTCTGCTACCACGCGTGCGGGCATGCAGGCGCTCATCAAGCTCGTGGACTGGATGCGTACGCCGGTGGAGGAGATGCTCGAAAAGTCCCGCCGCTTTGAGGCACCCGAGCGCATCGGTACCATGGCCGACAAGGCCCGTACGGTGCTTTCGGTGTGCAACAACATGGGCGAGGGCTGGTTACTCACGGCCGAGATGCTCGACCTGATTGACCACGGTGCGCCCAACATCATCTGCACGCAGCCCTTTGCGTGCCTGCCCAACCACGTGGTGGGTAAGGCTGTGATCAAGGAGCTGCGCCGTCAACACCCCGAGAGCAACATTGTCGCGGTGGACTACGACCCCGGTGCATCCGAGGTCAACCAGCTCAACCGTATTAAGCTCATGATCAGCGTGGCGAAAGAGAACATGCGCGCCGGTAAGGGCTTTAAGCTCGAGAAGGTGGCGCCGCTCGCGATGGACGAGGTCACCGGCCAGATGCGTGCTCACGATGGCTGCGTGAGCTGCGGCTCGGTCGACGAGAGTGCCGTGGCGTCGGTCGCTAAGCGCCTGGGACGCGGTGTGAAGTAGCTAAATTATTCCGACGCTAACAGCGGCTTGCCGAAATAATGTGTGAGGCGCGGTGGCGGCCATCTGGCTGTCGCCGCGCCATCTTTCTCTGGCTTGGTCTGGGGCGGTGCTGACAATGAATGGTGCGGTCAGTGCTCGGCTCAACCCGCTGAGAAGGTGGGGCTGAGCCATTTATTTCGGAAGTGGGGCACAGGCTTGCGGGTGGTGAGTGGGTCACTGATTTGGCAAGAGTCTGTCAGGTCCTCGTTGTTTTCTCTCGGAATACTTCAAAAAACATGGGCTGACCCACGCTTCTGTTCTGGCGGAATACGTTGCTGTTTTGCATGGAATTAGCATGCCCGTCACATTCAGCTGGAAAGGTCTCCTCTTTCAGCGCTTTTTAAACATCGAGAGAGCTGGCGTGCCTCAAGTTGAATGCAGCTTATCGCGTGATGAGTCTGCGCTTGGGTATCGTTTGAATTTGAAACGCAGTAAAAAGGGATTGATATTCTGTCTTGTTCGCCTAGGCAAACGATTTTTGCTGGATAGCCTATCCTGAATTGAGACGCTTGTGAGGCTATGGTCAGAATAATCCCATGCTTATGAATCAGAAAATCGGACAAATTTTGCTGGTCTGCTAAGTTAATATTCTCGTAGGAAGGGGAAAGGCCCAGATGGTTAAATACTGAGTTTATTCTCTTTCGACAATATCGAATGTCACAGGTGTTTGCAATTGGATATCGAGCCACCGCGTTTAGATTTGCCGTTGCGCGACTAGCTAATGGGTGACTGCTTTCAACTAAGAGGTTGACTTCGGCATTCAATAAAAAATGTGATTCAAAAAGATTGGTGTCTACTTGTCCAGCGACAATTGCAATGTCGATTTGTCTGTCAAGTAGAAGGGATAAACACGTTCCGCCGTCGTCATATCTGGAAACAGTAAACTTACCGCCCTTATACTTTTTCGAAAGCCTGTTCAGTGTGGGCTGGTTGAACCAGCTTGCGAGTATTGGTGCTAGTCCGACTGCAACGCGTGTCAAACGTGTCTGGGTTATTTTTATCTTTTCACGCGTGATTTGCGCATACGCTTGAATTCCCTCAACTGAAGCTAGTACATCTAATGCTATAGGAAGGATTTCCTCTCCATAGTTTGTTAGATGTAGAATACTGCCTCTTTTTTCGAACAGCTTCAGACCAAGTTCAGATTCCAATGCTCGAATGCCTTTTGAAACAGCTTGCGGCGAAACGCTTAATACAGTTGCTGCATCCGAGTAATTCTGATAATCAAATACCTTTATGAAATACTGCAGCTGAACAACATTCACCAGAATTTCCTTAGGTTGAATTTTTAATCAGTCTAAGTGTAAATTAAATAATGTTAAACAAGGCAAACAAATTGTTTCATCTAGTACAAAAAGTTATCAAACAGCTTTTGACTTTTTGACCAAAGTATAACTAGGCCTAGAACGAGAAAGGAGCCATTGTGGATTGGATACAGCCAACTCAAACACCTAACGATATTGCTTTGCTATCAAGTTGGTGTCCTTGTCAGGGCGCAAAATGTCAAGGGCGCTGTAATCCCTGGGGGATGTGTGCCGTGTACACGGGCGGGAATTGCCGCGCATTTCAACATTGCGGTATACACGTTAGCTAGGAGCTCCGATGGAATATATTCAAAAGCCAGTGAATACTCAGATGCCTGCTTCGTCTCGAGATATTTCTACGTGTGTGTCCTGTGCAGCACATATTTGTTGGAGTTATTCAGGGGGAGGACCGTGTGGCCTGAGGATCTGCATTACCAAATTTTGTGGCTGGAATTACTCCTAATGGCAGGTTGAAATATTGAAATATGCAACGGAGTAGAAATGAAACAGTCTCGCTTTAATGTAATCGATAAAGAGAATCAACCTACGCTGGCATATAACTCGTACTCTGGTGCAATCGTTGCGTTGGATGCAGAATACGAGAAGGGGCTTTTTGAGAATGGAGCTAATTGCCCTTCGGAAATTGTCGATAATTTGACGGACGCGGGGTTGTTGGTTCCCGACGGACTTGACGAGATCGAACATTTAAAAGAGATATCGTTGGCCTGTCGCATGCAATCAAAATCACTTTCATTTACGATAGCCCCGACATTGAATTGTAACTTCAGATGTCCGTATTGTTATGAGAACGGCAAGCGTTATGGCTCAATGAGCGACCGATGCGTCGATCAGGTAATAAAGCATATCAATGGCATGGTTATAGACAATCAGGCGGAAAGTTTGCAGATTGCCTGGTATGGCGGCGAGCCTTTATTGGCGATTGAGACTGTGGAGAAGATTACGCGCGGAATCCGAAGTGATGAAATCTTATTTAACGCCAGCATGGTGACCAATGGCTATTTTTTAGATGGGAAAACGGCGGAGTTTCTTGCAAAAAATGGGGTTACGCACGTTCAGGTAACTGTCGATGGTCCGCCTGAGATACACAATCGAAGAAGATGTCTTCCTTCTGGCGGCGATACGTTCAACCGTATTATTGATAACGTAAAAAGGGCTAGTGCGTATTTTGATGTCATCTTAAGAGTCAATGTTGATCCGTCGAACGGTGATCAGATTGATCGTTTGGTTGATTCGCTTGATCGTAAAGGTCTTCGTAATAAAGTAAAACTATATTTAGCGGCAGTAGATGATATAAATGGGACGTGTGCTAACTCTCCATGCTATTCAGAGGATGAATTTGCTTCGATTGAAGCATCCTGTCTATCTCGCTACAAAATGACAGGGTACATGGATCCATTTCTTCCAGGCTTTAATCCGACCATATGCGGAGCCGTCAATAAATATTCAGAAGTTATTGGACCAGACGGTTCCTTATATAAATGCTGGAATGAAATAGGATATTCCGACAGAAGCTATGGGAGCATCTTTGAAAATGTAACGAGTAGCGCATCCGAAGTTTCCATATGGAATGCTTACGACTTTTGTTCAGATTCAGAATGCCTTAACTGCTCACTTCTTCCTATGTGCATGGGTGGCTGTCCCTTCACCAGGCTGTATGAAAATAAGACAAGCTGTGTATCCGCAAGAAAGAACTGTATAAAAGTAATGAGGGCGGCCTATGATCTCAAGCATAAGAAGTGATGCGGATTCAACGGCGATCTTCGACTATCTGCCATATTTCAGACTTGGGTTTTCTTCCCAATTGCTTCTGGTTATAGCCTTTACGTTGTGCTTAATAATATCTGGAATGATGGCCTCTGTATCCCCGCTGCTCACGAGCGCTCTGGTTGATAATATATCTAAAAAAGCTCCTTATGGTGCTATTATGATTGACAGTGCGTTAATTGGTTTCGCGGCATTAATCGATATTGTTGTCAGCTATTTAAGCACCCTTCTTTCAATGCGGATAACGACCGTGGCTGCATTCTCGATTGCTCGAAGGAAAATCGATGAGCTCGTGCGGATGCCTTTTGAGTTGTTTTTTGAGCAGGAGTCTGCTGAAAAAACCCAACAGATTTGTTCAGATGCCAATACTGTGGCTTCCTTCGGATTGTCGATGCTCCAGACGGTACTCCTTGCGATTGTCCAGCTAGGTATCAGTTTATTTTTTCTCTATGGATGTTCCACAGCGCTCTTTTGGGTTTCCGTGACATTTTGCATCTTGTATGCAATTGCATATGCTTCATTTAAAAAACCGCTTTTTGTTTCAGGTCTGACCTTTAAGGAAGAGCAGTCCCTGTATTTCGGAAAAGTGGAGTCCCTACTTGCGCATCAGAGATTTTTGTATGTTAATGCGCTGTTCGAAAGAGCATTGAAATCCATAGATAGCTATTTTTCGTCTTTGCTGCACGCCGGAGTCGCCTATCAAAGTGTCGTTTCGAAATTTCAGGCAACTGATTCCTTTGCTGCGGCTGCGTCCCAGGTGACCATTCTTTTGATTTCGGCTTTTTATGTAATGCATGGAAGCATGAGTGTAGGCCAGCTTGTTGCTGTTTCGAGCTACATGGCTTTAATGCTATCTGCCGTGAGGTCAATCTACGGTATAGGTAGCAGCGCACAAGACTGCTTCTCATCGATATCCCGTCTAAATGCCTCTAAATTGCCTTCGGCTGCTGCTGGAGAGGAGCTCTTGGAGATCGATTACATCGAACTGCATAATTTTGGCTTTACATTAAATGGAAAGTGTCTCTACAGCAACTTGAATGTCAGGTTTGAAAAAGGAAAGCTCTATGCTCTTGTAGGGATTAATGGCTCGGGCAAAACGACCCTTGCGTACTTATTGATGGGTTGTTTCAATTCGGATTACGTTGGAACTATTTCCTACAACGGTAAGGCCCAAGAAGAAATCAACTGTGAGCTCCTTAGGCAGAAGCTAGTTTCGTTTGCTGAACAAACTCCGATATCAGTAAAGGATATTCTTTGCGATAGAAACTTTCCTTCTATCGAAAGGAAGAGGTGCGGAGGAATGTCTCCCGGGGAACTGGAACAACTGGAAATTAGGCGGGTCTTAGAAAAGAAGGCAGACGTCTATTTATTCGATGAGCCAACAGCATCACTCGATATTGCTCATAAAGAAGCTCTGATAAAAGCTATGAAGGAAATGCGAAAGCACAAGATTGTCATTGCAATTACACACGATATGGACCTAATAGATGCTAGTGATGAGGTGGTAGAGCTTGGGAAAAGCGACTGAAATAATGCGCCTGGGGGCACGTTATCTACTGGGCACGATGGTTGCTAGCGTGCCGTGGGCTATTTGGGTTATTGCAAAAGGATCCCCCGCTTGGCTGTGCTCTACAGGGGCGCTCTTTTGTGCGTTGGTAGTCTATCTTTTTGCAACTCGGGGCGCTGTTTCTTGTGATAAGCCCAAACGGCGTGGGATTCTTTTGGGATGGCAGTTCATTTTCATCGTATTTATTATTATGGCCGCTATGCTCGATATAGGTGGAAAATCAATATCCAGATGGGTATTGGTTTGTTCGGTTTCAGTTTTGCATGAGCTGTTATTTAGGTACGTATTTTTATTTGAATACACAATCGTCGGAATAGTTCGGCCGTTTTGCATAAGGGCATTTATACAGTCGATGCTATGGACATTGCTTCTCGTGACTCAACAGTGTTTAATCGGGGCACCCACAAATTACATCATTGCAATGATGGGGGGCTATCTTTGTCTGGGCCTTATTTTTGCGCTGCTCGTGCGAAAAACAGGGACAGTGTGCCCGTCTCTTTTAGCCATGATGTTTCTGAATTTTATCAACATCCTAGCTCTTTGAATTACGGACATAATCTTCAAAATCTTCAGGTGTTGGCGCCTTGGCCGACAAGGCCCGCACGGTGCTTTCGGTATGTAATAATATGGGCGAGGGCTGGCTGCTCACGGCCGAGATACTCGACCTGATCGCGGTGCGCCCAACATCATCTGCACGCAGCCCTTCGCCTGCCTGCGATTTGGTTAGCGAGGACGCCGTGGCGTCGGTCGCCGAGCGTCTGGGACGCGGCATTAAGAAGTAGCATGCCTGCTTTAGGCTGGTATGAGACAAACGGGTGGCAGTCATACCGGCTACCACCCGTTTTTACTGGATATATGTTGCGTAAATGGCCTTGCCGACGCCTTTCGTGGACTCCGGATTTCGGAAGTGCGGGGAAAAACTCCGAACCTCCGAGCACACTGCTCTTTTACACTCTTGTGACCTGCGGTTTTGTTGCTAAAAAAGTCGGTCTGGTCGGCGGAACTCAGTTTTTCACCGCACTTCCGAAAACCGCGGTCTCGCAATATGAAAAACGCCTCCATAACTCTGGGTTAATGGATAAGTGTGGCCGTTCGTCGAATATCACTGTCCGTTTATGGAACCTATCTACAACGAGTCGTAGCCATATGGTTTGATGTTAGAAACACATAGTTGCCGCCGGGCTGCGGGTGACGTTTGCTCTGATATCGGAGGTGCCAAGTATGTTTCGCGCTCCGTTAAACAAGTATCGGGCTGGTTAATATGGGCCGCCGTACTATTTCGATAACCCTTGCAGTGGTCTGCCTGGCTGTGCTCCTGGGTGCTACAGGGCTGTTTGCTATAAGCCGAGAAACGTCCTATATGCAGGAATGCGCTTCCGAAGGGTTTGCCATTGATGGTTTCTACCGGGATGACAAAACGAGTCGGGAAACCCTGGCTTTTCTTGAGGAGGACAACTGTCGATGGCAGCTGGTCGACCAAGACGGAATCTGCGCAGACGGGCAGTTTAAGCGTACGGATGACCCCAACATCCTGATATTAAAGAAGGAAAACGGCGAAGAATTCGGTACGGTCCACGTGGCGTATATGTCACGCCGACGCGAGCAGGGCCAGCTCTATCTATTTAGAGATAGCAAAGTGACCCGATTTTATCTGGTGAGCACCAAACCTGCGTTTACGGTGGAGCCGGGCGATGTCGATCTGGACAGTTGATTCACGGCAATAAAACAGCGAGCGGGGCGCGGGTGCGAACTGCACCCCGCTATTTGCTCGTGTCCGTATCGCGTCTGCGCCTCGTCGTAGCTTGCATCCGTGCGAGCGTTCATCCCGCGCCGGCATCACTTCACGTCAAACTCCACGCGATCGAGTTCGGGCACGTTGAGGTCGATGAGCTTGCGAGCGACGTGACGGTCGTGTGCCCCAAGCGCCTCGCCTGTCGTCACATGGGCGACAATCTCGCGCTCGACGATGCCCTTCTCGTCGCCTTCGATGGCCGAGGTCTCGACGGCGACGGTGTAATCCTTAAAGCCTGGCAGCACCGCCGCAAGCTCGCGCGTGGTCTCGGTGACGCCGTAGCCGTCCTGCACGCCGGCCTGCGCCGAGCCAATGGAACCCGCGGTCATAACGATGCAGGGGATGGCAAAGATCACCGTGCCCACGATGATGCGGCGGCGCACCTTGCGCGATAGCTCGTCGACCTCGGCATTTTCTTCGGCAGTTACAATGCCGTCGCCGTTCAGGTCGCGCTTGAGCGGCACGCGCAAAAAAAGCAGCACGGCCTCGGCGGCCAGTGCGATAAAGACCACGTTGATGCCAAACTCGTAAAGCGCCGAGAGAAACAGCGACCCGCTTGCGATGGCGATGCCATAGCCGGCCGCGCACAGGGGCGGCATGAGCGCAGTCGCCACAGCCACGCCGGCGATGAGCGTGGCGGGTTCCTGGTCGCGCGAGTTGCCCAGGCCACCCGCAAAGCCGCCTGCGAGTGCGACGGCAAGGTCCCACACAGTCGGTGTCGAATTGTCGATGATGGCGGCCGTGGTGGTGCCAAGGGGCGAGAGCTTAAAATACAACGTGGACGTGACCAGGCAAAAGGCCATCTGTAGAGCCAAGCTCGCGATGGCCTCGACGGTAATCTCGCGGTCGAGCGTGGCGATGCCGTATGCCATGGCAAGGACCGAGCCCATGAGCGGGCAGATGAGCATGGCGCCTACAATGGCGATATCCGAGTCGATATCGAGGCCGATGCTCGCGATCAACATGGCAATAATCAGGATGCATAAGTGCGAGCCGGTCAGGCGCGCCCCGTTTACAAAGCGCTTGCGAATCACGTGATAGGGCGCGCGTCCCTCGCGAATGTTGAATGCCTGCTTTAGAAAGCGGCTTGCGTTCTCCATGGCCTCGCTGTGGGCGGGGCGGATGCCATGGCGCCGATGATGGCGTTCGCGCAGTCGCTTGAGCTGTTGTTTGTCGAGTTCCATGTCCACCTCGTATTGCCGTAGGAACGCGGGTGCGTTCGCAGCATGTACTCTACACCGTGACGGGCGGGGCGGTCATCTTGACATGGAACTTAGGCGAGCAGGCAAAGGAAGACACGCCACATGCGAGTACTGCTGAGGGTTTCGGCAGATACAAAAAAGCGCGGGGCCGGATGGTCTCCGACTCCGCGCTCTGTACGGGTACGTTGTTGTTGGGTTTAGCCCAGCAGGCTCAGGCCAACGGAGACAAACGCCAGGATAACGCCGACGATAGACTCGCCACCGAGCAGGCCGCTGGCGACAACCAGGCCCTGCTCCTGGAAGGCGGCGTCCTTGGCGGCCTTTTCCTCGTCCGAAAGACCGGCCTCGGCGTCGCGGTGAGCGGCCCACTTGTCGTAGGCGAGCTTAACGCAGGAGCCCAGGAAGGCCGTGAGCGACATGTAGAACGGCAGGTACACGCCCAGGCCGATCATCATGGCCGGAATGCCGAGCCAGTACATGACGATGCCGGCGATAAAGCCGCCCGCAAACCACGGCACGCTCGGGATGCCCGAGACCATGGTGGCGACCACGCTTGCCTGTGCGGCCACAAAACTCTTGTCGGGGCCAAAGGCGTCCGGACCATAGGCGGTGACGAGCGCGACCATGACGGCGGCGGCGACCAGGGCGCCCACGATGCCGCCAATGGCCTGGCCGACCCACTGCGCGCGCGGGTTGGTGCCCAGCACGGCGCCGGCCTTGAAGTCGTTCATGACGTCGCCCGCAAGGCCGCACGCCACGGCCACGATGCCGGCGATAAAGAACAGCTTGACCTGAGCGAGCTGCGCGAAGGCGGCAACGATGAGCATGACGATGAGGCCGAAGATCTCCATGGGGTCGATGCCCGTCTGGCCGCAGCTCTGCGCGCTCATGATGGTGGTGACAAAGGTGAACAGCGTGACGATGACGGCCGGAACGGGGCCAAGGTCGAGCACGATGGCGATGATCACGGCGATGGCGGCAGCGCCCAGGCCGATGATACCGGCGTCGAGTTTAAGGGAGCCCGAGATGAGCGACTGCTCGTCGGTGTCGGTGGAGCTGTCGGCGGCGAGGCCGCGGACGATACCGGCGACCTGCGGCAGGATGTCCTTGAGGACGACGGCGACGCCAAAGCCCATCATAAGGCCCATACCCAGGGACTTAACAATGCCCTGTGCGGTCATAACGTCAAACAGACCGGCAGCAGTGCCGCCGACGATGATGCCAAAATTGCCCAGCAGCGCGCCGGCAAACCAGAACGCGACGGGGGCGAAGCCCACCAAAAAGCCGATGGACAGCAACATGGGCGAGTTGTAGATGGCAAAGGTCACGCCGGGGATATTGAGCGTGCAAAGCATGCTGGGCACCACGCCCAGGGCGTCGCGCAGCACGCTGTAGATGCCGGCGATGGCCATGGAGCCAAAGAGCTGCTTGCCGGTCTTGCCGCCGGCCTCGGTCGCACGCAGGGTCTGAGCCGCGGCGTTGCCGGTGGGGAACTCAAGTGCGGCGTCCACGATAAAGTGACGGTGGATGAGCGCTGTCGCCAGAAGGCCCAAGATGGTGCCGGCGAGCGCCACGATAAACATGTCGAGCCAGCTGATCTGGTCGGCATAGCCCAGCATCCAGGCGCCCGGGATGGTAAACGCCAGGCCGCCGGCGACCATGGCGCCCGCGGACATGATGGTGTGGGTAACGTTGGCCTCGTTGAGGCTGGCGTTGCCCATGAGCTTCAGGAAGAACAGCGAGATGACGGCAGCGAAAATGATCGGCCAGGGGAGGGCGCCCATCTTGAGGGCGGTATAGGCCGAGCTTGCCGTGATGATCACGCAGCCAAGGACGCCGATGACGACGCCGCGCAGCGTGAGTTGACCGCGCATCGAAGCACGGTTCGAGGGATTGCTCATATAGAACTCCTTTGCGTATATCCGCTTCCCCCGGGAGCGCCGCTACGGATACGGCGCGGGAAGTCGGGTTACCAAGGGCCGCCGCGTGAGCTCGCAAACGACCGCGCACCAGTATAGCCGCAAGGTAGTCATTTTGGGACGGGGCTATTTTAGCTACCCTTTGACAGTCGACGAATTATCTGGGATTGGGGCAAATATCAACCGACATATTGGGGTAGCTAAAATAGCCCCGTCCCAAAATGACTACCTGGGATGGCTGGTTCGGGTAGGCGATATACTGCTGGGCAGACGAAAGGAGCGCCGACGATGCTTAATGGCTGCGCATATATATTGACGGTCGACGTGGGCAACACGTTCATTCGCTTTGGCCTGTTTGCCGAGGATTCGGCCGCGGCGCAGGAATGTCCGCTTGCGACGTGCGAGATCACCACGCCGTCGAGCATCACGGCAGACGAGGCGCGCATGCGTCTCGTGCAGGTTATGGCCGCACTGGCGGCCGATGCGGGCATGCCAGGTGCGCTTGTGCCCGCCGCGGCTGTGCTGAGCTGTGTGGTCCCGACGCTCGAGCGCCCGTGGAAGGCAGCGCTTTCCCGTACCTGCACGGGGCGCGTGCTCACCGTGGGGCCGGGCCTCAAGACCGGCATACCCGTGCACTACGATGACCCGGCCGAGATTGGTCCCGACCGCATCGCCGACGCCGTGGCTGCCCGTGCCGTCTACGGCTCTCCCTGTATCGTGATCGACCTGGGCACGACGACCAATATCGAGGTCATCGATACGCACGGAACCTTTGTCGGCGGCGTCATCGCGCCGGGTCTGGCACTTGGCGCCCGCTCGCTTTCGGCCGCTGCAGCGCGCCTGCCGCAGGTTGAGCCTTCGGCGCCGACGCACGTCATCGGCCGTAACACGCGCGAGGCCATGCGCTCGGGAGTGGTCTTGGGCGAGGTAGCCCGCATCGACGGCATGCTCGACATGGTGCTTGCCGAGATGCGCTCGACCAAGGCGGCGGGGGAGGATGGCGTGCCCATCGTCATTACCGGCGACGATGCCGAGGCGCTCGCGGCGTTGGTCGGCCACAGCCTGACGGTAGACGACGCACTGACGCTGCGGGGTCTCGCCGAGCTGTACCGCATCAACCAAAAGCCTCGTCGCGCATAAAGCCGAGGACGTCGGCGGGAGAGGAAACAGCCCCACCTTTCACCTGCTACAATGGGTCAAACTATTGCGATTACGGAGGTGTCTGCCATGTCGGACGATCTTCATCAAACTTCGTCAGGCAAGCGCCTGGACGTCATTAGCTGGGACGAGTTCTTTATGAGCGTGGCCATCGCCGCGCAGCGCCGCAGCAAGGACCCCAACACGCAGGTGGGCGCGTGCATCGCCAGCACCAACCACCGCATCCTTTCGGTGGGCTACAACGGTACGCCCTCGGCGCTCAACGACGACTTTTTCCCGTGGGGTACGAGCGACGACCCGCTGCAGGACAAGCACAACTACGTGGTCCATGCCGAGGCCAACGCTGTGCTCAACTACCGTGGCTCGCTCAAGGACCTCGAGGGTTCCACGGTCTACGTCACGCTGTTCCCGTGCCACGACTGCGCCAAGATTTTGGCGCAGGTGGGCGTGGGCGAGGTTGTCTACCTGGACAACAAGTACGCCGACACCGATGATGGGCGCATCAGCCGCCGCATCCTCGACTCCTGTGGCATCAGCTACCGCCAGGTTATCGTCGATGTTCAGATTGGTACCGGGGGACAAGCTCAGCAGTAATATGCGTTGTCGCCATCTGACGACGAACGCAGCTCAAAGAGCCCCGTCCCAAATTGACTACTCGTGAAAGTCGCGTCTGCGCGCATGGACGGCTCGTGAGCGGGTACATGGCTGTAGTAACATAGCTTCTGTCCGCGGGCGTGCCCGCGTTATTGTGAGAAAGGAGCCCCTGTGGCTGTTAACGAAGAGCTGCTTAAGAAGGTTCTTGAAGAGATCCGCCCCAACCTGCAGGCTGACGGCGGCGATATGGAGTATGTAGGCGTCGACGACGAGGGCGTCGTCCAGCTTGAGCTTCAGGGCGCCTGCGCCGGCTGCCCTATGAGCGCACTGACCCTGTCCATGGGTATCGAGCGTATCCTCAAGGAGCATGTGCCCGGCGTTACCCGTGTTGAGCAGATCAATGCCTCCGGCGAGACCGACGATCTGTACGACGAGTACGCGCCGTTCTAAGATCCGAAAGCTGCGGACGGCATACTCCGCATAGACGTTACGCCCAAATATGCGGCTGCGAGCGCAAGGCCCGCGGCCGCATTTGTATGTAGGGAGCAGGGGGGACCGATATGCTCAACGACCTCTACCATATGCTTGATCCCGTCGCCATTTCGGCGGGGCCCATCACCATCTACTGGTACGGCTTGGCCTATGTGGTCGGAGCTTTGCTCACGGCGGTCGTCATGTATCGCACGCAGCGCCGTTGGGGTTTTGACATTACGGTCGACGACCTGACGAGCGTCGTGGTCGGCGTGGTCTTTGGCCTTATCATTGGCGCCCGCCTGTTCTACGTCATTTTCTACGGTGACGGTTACTACTGGACGCATCCGCTCGAGATCTTTGCCACCAACGAGGGCGGCATGAGTTTTCATGGCGGCCTGGTGGGCGGCATCATCGGCGGCGTGCTCGTGTGCCGCATGTACAAGCTCGATGCGTGGACTTTGGCAGACCTCGCGGTCATCGGTGCTCCGCTGGCCCTGTGCCTGGGGCGCTGCGCCAACTTTGTCAACGGCGAGCTGTGGGGCAAGCCGACCGATCTGCCCTGGGGCGTGATCTTTGGCGGCACCGCGGGCGATATGCCGCGCCATCCATCCCAACTCTACGAGGCATTTCTCGAGGGCATCGTGCTCTTTTGCATCCTGCAGGTGCTCAGCCGCAAAAAACCGCTGCTGCCCCAGGGTACGTTTATGGGTGTGTTTGTGATGGGTTACGGCATCGTCCGCTTCCTCATTGAGTTTGTGCGCGTACCCGATGCCCAGCTGGGCTATCTGCTGGGCGGCGTCATCACCATGGGTCAGCTACTGAGCCTGCCACTCGTGATTGCGGGCCTGGCACTCGTCATCTTTGCCCTCCGTCGCAACCGTCCCCAGCGCATCTACCTCGACGTCTAACCACCACATACCGCCACAAAGGGGACAGGCACCTTTGTGGCGGTTCGCTGGGCAATAATGACAGAACCGTAACGTTTTCCCAGTTAAAACCTGCCAAAATAAACCTGTCCCTTTTTGGCAGGTTTCTAGAAAGGCTATTCGGACTGTGAAGGAATCCGACCTCTCCGCAACGGCTGCGCGCGACGCTGCCCGCATCGTTTGGTTTAAGCGCTATCCCGCCAAGCAGACGCTCATCGCATTTTTGCTCGCCCTGCTGGCGACCACGGCGTTTTCCATCGATCCCGCCCCGGTGTCGAGCAACGCGGTCCTGGCGATCGACCCCAAGGCGACGGGCTTGCTCTATGTGTGCTACGAGGTACTTCTCTCGTTTGCAGGCCATACCGATGCAGTGATGCTGCTCGCACTTGCCTGTTTGCTCACGCTGCCGTTTCGCTATGTGTGCTTTGGCCGCGGTGACGCTTGGCGCCCGTCGGTCGTGCTGCCATCGCTGTTCTTTGCCGTTTGCATGGTGTTTGGCCGTAGCTACGACCTCACCGATTCGGCCGAGATTGTGCTGGGCGACAAAGCGCGCGTTATCTGCGCCTGGATTGGCGGCGCGGGCTGGATGCTCTTAGCGATTGTGGCCTTCTATCTGGCTTTTGAGTTTTTGGATTGGTTGAGCTCCCGCCGCATTCCGTTTTCGGAGACCCACTTTGGCCGCGTGTGGCGTGTTGCCCACGCCGTGCTCTCGGTCCATCCCTTTGTCGGGCCGTTTCTTGTGCTCATGATCGTCTGGGCACCCACGCTTATCGCCTCGCTGCCCGGTCTCTTTATGGGAGATACGGGCGCGCAGATCCGCCAATGGTTCAACTACCCCAACGGCACAAGCGATTACCTACGCCTGCTTGACCCCAACGTGCTGCTCAACGGTCATCATCCGGTGGTGCACACGGCTATCATCGGCTCATGTGTGCAACTGGGGCTTTCGCTATTCAGCAGCGCCAATGCGGGCCTTGCCATCTACACCTGTGCCCAATTTGTCATCACGGCCGCCTGCATGTCCTATTCCATATCTTCGCTGCGCAAGCTGGGCGTGAGCCTGCCGGTCCGTGGCGTCACCTTGCTGTTCTTTGCGTTTATGCCGATGTTCTCCAACTATGCGGCGCTGCTGACCAAAGACGTACTGTTTGCCGATGCGTTTTTGGTGCTGCTCGTTCAGACCGTCAAGCTCGTGGCATGTGGCCTGCCCCGTCGCGATGCCAATGCCAAGCGCGCGGGCGAACAGGCGCCTGTGCTCTTTGCACGCCACGACTGGCTGTTGCTCGTGCTGGGTGCCATGGGTTCCACGTTTTTGCGCAATGGCGGCCTGGTCTTTCCGTTGGCGGCCTGCGTGATTGCGGCGGCGTTTTGCGCCTGGGACGCGCATGTGGCCCGTCGCGTGGCCAAACAGTCTGGCGTCACGCCCTCGTACGCCGCGCCGCGCCTCCGCTGGGCCGGCGTGCTCGCGGTGCTCGCGCTCTGCCTTTTCTCCGACATGTATTTCACCAAGGTATTTATGCCGGCGCACGATATCACGCCGGGCTCCAAGCGCGAGATCCTCTCGATTCCGTTTCAACAGACGGCACGCTTCGTCCAAAAGCATGATGGCCTCAACTCGGGCGTCAACCCCACGGTTAAGGAGGACGGCACCATTGTGGAGGCTCCTTGCGACGGCTTGGTGGCCGACGAAGAGCGCGTCGCGATCGATCGCGTGCTTAAGTACGAGAACCTGGGCCGTCGCTACAACCCCGACAAGTCGGATGCCGTCAAAAACTGCTTCAATGAGTATGCCTCGCAGGATGACATCAAGGCCTATTTTGAGGTGTGGGCCCAGATGTTCAAAAAGGACCCCGAGTGCTATATCTCGGCGCTCGTCAATAACTACTATGGGTACTTCTATCCGAGTGCTCGTGATGCATGGGTCTACAGCACGGCGCGCAGTGCCGAGATCATGGCGAAGCCCGATAACCTCAAGTACTTTGACTTCCATCCGGTCGATAGCAAAGCCGTGCGCTGGTGCGACCATCTGATTAACCTGTACCGTGTGGCGGTGCAGCGCATTCCGTTTATCTCGCTCACCATGAGCTCGGCCACCTATGTGTGGATCATGATCGTCGTGGTGGTTTACCTGTTGCGCCGCCATTCGTGGCGCGCGCTGGCCATCTGGATACCGCTGTTGGGCGTGCTCGCCGTGTGCCTGATTGGTCCGTGCAACGGCTCGACCTACATGCGCTACCTGTATCCGGTCATCGCCTGTATGCCCTTCGCCATCGGCGCCACCGTCACCCGCAGCGACTTCCTCTGGTCCTAACTTGATGCATTGGGGTCAGGTTTCTTTGCACCAAAGGGGGCATCATCACGACGCCTTCATTTTGGGGTTTATCTTGCAGGCCGGTAGGTATATCATAACGACGTTTGTTTATATTGCCCGAGCATTCACGCTGGGCTTTAGGTCGAAACCGATAGGAGACACGTATGTCCGGACACTCTAAGTGGGCCACAACCAAGCATCGTAAGGGCGCGCAGGACGCCAAGCGTTCCGCCCTCTTCTCCAAGCTCAGCCGCAACATCACCGTTGCTGCCCGTCTCGGTGGCGATCCGCTGCCCGAGAACAACGCCAGCCTCGCCGCTGCCGTCGCCAAGGCTAAGGCTCAGTCCATGCCTAAGGACAAGATCAAGTCCGCTATCGATAAGGCCTTTGGTTCGGGTGCCGACGCCGCCGTCTACGAGAACATCGTGTACGAGGGCTACGGTCCCGCCGGTGTCGCCGTCTACGTCGACTGCCTGACCGACAACCGCAACCGCACCGCTGCCGACGTCCGTTCTGCCTTCTCCCACGCTGGTGGCAACCTGGGCACCTCCGGCTCCGTTGCCTTCCAGTTTGAGCGCAAGGGCCAGATCGTCGTCGCCAAGGAGATCCTGGACGAGAACGCCAAGAAGGAGACCATGATCGCCAACGGTGCTGCCGGTGACGAGGATGAGTTCATGATGGCCATCGCCGAGGCCGGTGGCGAGGACTACGAGGACGCCGGCGAGGAGTGGATCGTCTGGACTACTGCCAACGAGGTCATGGCTGTCTCCAAGGCGCTCGAGGAGCAGGGCGTCCAGGTCAAGGGCTCCGAGACCACCATGGTCCCGACCACCCCGACCGAGGTCTCCGGCGCCGACGCCAAGAAGGTTCAGCGCCTCATCGACCGTCTTGAGGAGCTCGACGACGTCCAGGATGTTTACAGCACCATGGACATGACCGACGAGGTCATCGCTGCCCTCGAGGAGGAGTAGCGCCCACACGGGTTAAGCCGTGCATATCTGGGCATAATGAAGCGAGCATGCAAGCCTCGTGGAATAGATGAGCCGGATCCGCGTGCGTAGAGCACCGGACCCGGCTCTTTTATAATGATGCGAACCGTTTTGCATTTCGAGAGCCGAGATTTGAAGGGAGCGCTGCGTGCGCGTACTCAAACGAGCCCTAGCGATTGTGTACCTTGCCGCTACCATCGTGGCGCTGGGTACGCTTGTCTGCCAGTTTTGGGGGCCGTATACGTATCGCTTTATGCTGCTGATGCGCGACCCCATGCCGCGCATTGTCGTGACGGCATGCGGCGGAGTTGTGGCGATTGGCGTGCTGGTAAGCTTCTTCCGCCTGATGTTTGCTCGTCGCGAGCCGTCCTGCGTGCATCCGGCGGGGGAGCGCAATATCGAGGTCACGCTCGCGGCGCTTTCTTCGTGCGCCAGGGCTGCTGCAGAGCGCGACGATCGCGTGATGATCGAGCATGTCGAGGCCCGCGTCCAAGGTTCCGACGATTCGCACGTCCGTTTTAAGGTCGAGGCTATCGCGCTTGACGATAAGGACGTGGCATCTCTGGCTACCGCGATGCAGCAGCGCATCGAAGAAGCTTGCGACACCATGCTCGGCACGCCGGGTACGACCACGCGCGTCCGTTTTTTGCCGTCCAAGACTACCGTCCAGACCGTGGAGGTTTCCGGTGAGTGATACCAATCAAGATAAGACCGCTCGTACGCCGCGCCTGACGATTGACCAGAGCGCCACACCGGCGAGCGAACCTGTTGATTCCAAAGCAGAGACAACCGAGTTACAAGACGCGGCAGCCGCGGATTTTGACGAGGCTATGGGTCTCATCAAGGGTACGGGCGCTGCCATCTGGAGCTATGCTGTGCGTCATCCCAACACCACGCTCGGTGCCGTCGCTGGCTTTATCCTCGCCGTGTTGGTGCTCACGCTCGGCCTGTGGGACACGCTCGTCATCGCATTCTTCGTGCTGATCGGCGCTGTGATCGGCCAAATTCGCGACGGCGAGAACGGTATCGTCAACTTCTTCGGCCGTCTGTTTAGCGGCCGCTAATACGTATTCGACTGTCGCATCCGCGGCGGGCATAAGGAGGAACCATGGCTTTTAATACGAAGGTCGATGTAGCCGATACCGAGCTCGAGGAGAACGAGGCGGTCGTCGCCGAAGCCGAGGATGTGACGCTCGAGGACGAGGCTCTTGTCGAGGTCGAGTCCGATGAGGATGAGGACGACGAAGAGGCGGACGAGTCCGAGGACTCGCTGACCTATTCCAACGGTGTGATCGAGAAGATCGTTGCCATGGCCACCCGCGAGGTTCCGCACGTTCTGGGCATGAAGGGTAACCTTATGCACTTTGTGCAGGAGCAGTTTGGTGCCGAGAATCTGACCAAGGGCGTGACGGTCGAGGTCACCGATGACAATCGCGTGGTCGTCAACATCTCCGTCATTATCGAGTACGGTGCCTATGCGCCCGCGATCTTCGACGATGTCAAGGCACGTGTCATCGAGCGCCTTGCCGCGATGACCGGCCTTGAGGTGGCGGGCGTCAACCTGCGTATCGAGGACGTCATCACCCCCGAGGAGTACGAGCACCGCACCAGCCAGCACGAATAACCTTCCAAAAAGGGACAGGTTTGTTTTGGCAGGTTTTATCTGCGAAAACGTTAAACGGCCGACCGCGCAAGCAAAAGCGTGGCCGGCCGTAATTTGTATGCCCCCCGATGTAGGCATACCGCTCGTCTAACTAGGGGTTGCAATCGTCGCGTTCCGCGTTACCCTAATGGGCGCATTGTTTCCAAATTGTTAACGAGGGGTTGCCGTAATGGCTGACGAGCACGAAACAGAAAGCAAGGCATGGGCGATTGAGGCCGCCGCGGCAGAGGCGGCATCGCGTGCTGCCGAAGAGGTGCATCGTCCTCCCGTAGTGCCGATGGAGCGCGTGGTTGATCGCACCGATATCGAGCGCGGCGAGCGTGCCGGCCAAAAGCGCAGCCAGGAGCCGGGTTTCTCGCGCTTTTTTGCCGAGCTCAATCTGGGCCTGATTCTTACGGCCTTTGCCATCGTTGCGTTTAAAACCCCTAATCACTTTGCTTTTGGCGGCACCTCGGGCGTGTCGGTCATTCTGTCCACGCTGTTCCCGACCCTGCCCGTCGGCGTCTTTATGTGGATTATCAACGCGGTTCTCGTCGTTTTGGGCTTTATCTTTTTGGAGCGCAAGGCGATTCTTTGGAGTGTCTTCGCCTCGTTTGCGCTTTCGGCCTACGTCTCGCTGTTTGAGCTCTTCATTCCGACCGATGTCTCTCTGACGGGTGATATGTGGCTCGACCTGTGCTTTGCCGTCATCTTGCCGGCGCTCGGCAGCGCTATTGTCTTTGACATCGGCGCCTCGACGGGTGGCACGGACATTCTTGCCATGATTCTCAAGCGCCGCACCACGCTCGAGATTGGTCGCGCCCTGCTGCTGGTCGATATCGGCATCGTGACCATCGCGGCCTTTTTGTATGGCCCGCGTGTCGGTCTGTATTGCGTGCTCGGCCTGTTTGCCAAGACGCTTGTGGTCGACAAAGCCATTGAGAGCATCCATCTGCGCAAAGTCTGCACGGTCATTTGTTCCGAGCCCCTTAAGGTCGAGGAGTTTATCGTCAAGCATCTCAACCGCACGGCGACCATCAGCCGCGGCTACGGTGCCTTCTCGGGCAAGTGCGTGACGGTGATCATGAGCGTGCTGAGCCGTCGCGAGGCCGTGCAGCTGCGCCGCTATGCGCGCGAAGTCGATCCAGGTGCCTTTATCACGATCGTCGACAGCTCCGAGATCGTCGGCAAGGGCTTCCGCGGAACGAACTAGCACAGACGTATTCAACGAACCGCCTGCTGGCGCCGTGTACCTTGCAAATCGGTCATCTTTGAGTATTTGACCCTACATTGGGCAATAATGATGCTAAAGACATCGTTTGCGATCCAAGTGATTCGTTCAAAATATGAAGGGATGATTCTATGTTCTGCTCGCAGTGTGGCGCCCCCATGGGCGATAACGACAAGTTCTGCGGCGTGTGCGGTGCTCCTAATGCCGGTGCCGCTGGCCCCGCTCCCCAGGGACAGCCTCAGCCCCAGCAGTTTGTTCCGCAACCGCCCGTGGCGAATGCGCCAAAGGGCTGTGTGGCTCAGGCGTTCCAAGATATGACTAAGACTCCGGGCGTGCTTCAGCGTGTATGCCAAATCGCGTTTTTGCCGGCGCTGATTTGCGTTGTGTCGGTGCTCGTGTTGTTTATTCCCGTTATTGGCGGCATTGCGGCTGCCATCGGCTTTTTGGCAGCTTGCATTGCGAGCGTGTGCGGTTCCGGCTTTGGTATCGAGTGGGGTCGCGATCTGTCGCTCAAGGTTGATGACGGCATGGATCGTCCACTCATGCGTTCCACGTCGTTTGGCCTCGGAGTCTTTTCGAGCGTTATCTCGGTCGTGCTCGAGGTTATCGCTGCCATTCCCGTTATCGGTGTAGTGCTTTCGCTGGTGGAGGGCGTGGTAATTGGCGCCGCTGGCTCGTATTCTTATTACGGCTCTTATGCGCTCGAGGCTGCGCTGTTCGGTTCGCTCGGCCTGCTTGTCCTGGCGCTAATTGCCTCGGCGATTCTGGGTGTCTTCTTTAAGATGTTCGCCGATATCGCCGTGATGCACTTTGCGGTGACCGGGCGCGTCGAGAGCGCGTTTTCGCTCGATAAGGTCTGGGCGGCGTTTAAGCACAACAAGACCAAGCTGTTCTGTGCTTCGTTCCTTCCCGAGTTTTTGACCGGCCTGGTCGCCAACGTTGTCACATGGATCTTGACGGTCGTCTTTGGCGCCATTGCCTCTGTCGGTATGTATAGCTACTACTATCGTCCTACGGGTATTGAGGCAATCGTTACCGGCGGTGGCGTCACGCTCGCGCTGTTCTTGGTGCTGGTCGCTTTTGTCACCGTATTTCTTACGGTCTTTGGCAAGATGCTCAAGCACCGTGCCGTTGGCTATTGGGCCGCACGCTATGCAAGCGAGTGGGCCGATGCGGATAAGGACGACGTCCTGACTTTTGTGTTGCCCTTCGAGAAGAAGTCCGCTCCTTCGGGTTACGGTGCTCCGGATGCTTCGCCGGCACCTGCACCCGCTCCCGCGACCGAGCCTGAGCCGGCGCCCGAGTCTGAACCGGCGCCCGAGCCTGAGACGGCATCTGAGCCCGAGCCTGCGCCTGAGCCTGAGCCGGCACCTGCACCTGAGCCGGCGTCCGAGCCAAGCTCCGACGAGGACCCTCAGGACGAGTAGCCATGCCGTCTGCCATTTGGGGACGGGGTAGAAATAGTAGAAATAGCGCTTGAAGAATGAGCGGGGGCGGACGTGTCGAAACGTCCGCCCCCGCTTTGACATCGCGATGTGGCTATGACTGCGAGATGCCAGCGAATCGATTACTCGTCGTGCTTCTCCTCACGGCGTGCAGCAGCGCGTGCGTCGTGGATGCCCTTGATCGCGGCATGGCGAGCCGTTCGGGCATCATGGATGGCGTCGCGAGCCTCGGCGGTCGTCGCCTTGGCAGAGCGCAACTTGGCGGCCAGATCGGGGTTGGTTTCGGCGACCGCGGTAATCGCGGGGCCGTCGAGCTCCTCTTGCGTGGGCTCGGCCAAAAAGTCGATAGCATACTGGGCGGCCACCATGGAGCCCTTTGCCAGCACGGTCTCGTCGATCTTGTAGAAGCAGGAATGTTGGGCGTACGTGGCGCCAATCTTGGGGTTGCGCGTACCTACAAAGGCGAGCACGCCCGGTACGCGACGCAGGTACTCCGAAAAATCCTCGCCCGAAAGCGTACCGCGGTAATGACCCTGGCCGGTGGGGCCAAGACATTTGATGACAGCCTGACGGCAGCGCTCGCTCGAGCCCGCGTCGTTTTCGACCTTGTAGTTTGCGATGGTGTAGTCGGTGAGCTCTGCCTCGGCGCCCAAGGCGGCCGCAGTATGCTCCACGATGCGGCGCATAAGCTCCGGCATTTCCTCGTGGGTCGAATCGCCGTAGGTGCGCACTGTGCCGGCGAGGTAGGCCGTGCCGGCGATAACGTTGCGCGCGGTGCCGCCGTGCAGCTCGCCGACGGTGATGACGGCCGGCTCGTAGGGGCTGATTTCGCGCGAAACGATGGTTTGCAGGGCGTTGACGATCTCGGCGGCAACCATGACGGCGTCGTGACCTCGCTGGGGCATGGCGCCATGGCACGAGGTGCCGCGGACGTCGATGCGGAACCAGTCGGTATTGGCCATGCGCGGACCGGGCTCGCAGCTCACGGTGCCGGCGTCGACCTCACTCCAGATGTGCGCGGCGTAGGCGCCATCGACGCCGTCGAGCACACCCGTGCCGATCATGAGTTTAGCGCCCTGGCCGTTTTCCTCGCTGGGCTGGAATACGATGCGGACTTCGCCGTGGATGTCGTCGGTCATATGGCGCAGGATTTGCAGCGTTCCGAGCATCATGGCGATATGGCAGTCGTGGCCGCAGGCGTGCATGCAGCCCTCGTTGACGCTGGCGAACTCCTCGCCGGTCTGCTCGGTGACGGGCAGGGCATCGATGTCGGCGCGCAGCAGGATGCGGCGGCGTGGCGTGCCGTCCTCGCGGTAGGCATCCGGCGCGGTGCCGCGAAGGGTCGCCACAAGGCCGGTCTTGAGCGGACGCTCGTAGGGGATATTCATGGCGTCGAGCTGGTTGGCGATGTCGGAGGTCGTGCGCTCCTCGGCAAGGCTCAGCTCCGGGTGCTTATGGAAGTGCCGGCGCTGCTTGATGATATATGGTTCAAATTCGGTAGCGATATCTTTGATGGCTGCGGTGACGTCGTCAGCCGCGCGAGCCTCGGTCGCCGCCATAATCTGCTGTGCCTTGGTCTTCGTCATGGTCGATTTGCTCCTTGCTGGGTTGATCGCAAAATCGTACAGGCTCTCTCCAGTATGCCACCTGCCGCTAGGGCTGGTAAAGTTGCCGTTTGCCGCTTGGGGTTTTGTTACAAGGGCGGGGGAGTACACTCGGGGGTGTTGAATTTCCTGCCAGAGATGGGGATGCCCATGCAACATATCGATCGGATTATCCGCTCCAAGAACGTCTTTACCGCGCAAGACGGCACCGATACCGCCCGCGAGCTGGCGATTGCCATTGCAAGCGACCGTATCGTCGCAGTCGGTGCGCCCGATGACGTGATCGCCGCCGCTCCTGCCGCCACGCCGGTTATCGACTACGGCGAGCAGTTTGTCTGCCCCGGTTTCCATGACGCTCATCTGCACTTCTTCCATACCTCGGTCGGTTCCTCGCCGTACATGCTCATGGATATGGGCACGTCCGAGGCTGCGCTGGTGCAGCACGCGCTCGAGTTTTCCCAGGACCTGCCCGACGACGCTTGGGTTGTGACGCAGGGCTGGCGCGACTACCGTTGGGACCCGCCCGAGCATCCTACCAAGGCGTCGCTTGATGTGGCATTCCCCGATCGTCCCTGTGTTATGTATTCGGGCGACGGGCACACGCTGTGGCTCAACAGCCGCGCACTCGATGCACTCGGCGTCACGCGCGACAGCGAGTCACCAGCGGGCGGTAGCTACGACAAGGACGCAAACGGCGAGCTCACGGGTATCGCTCACGAGGCGGCTGCCATGCAGCTGCTGCCGCGCTGCCTTGAGTGGCTGGGCGAAGATCGCATCGCAAGCGCTTACGCCGATCAAATGAGGCGTATGGCCGAGCAGGGCATCACCTCGATATGCGATATGTCGCTCATGCCCATGCCGGGCTGCGATTTTATCCGCGACGACGTCTATGACAAGCTGCAGGCAGCCGGCAAGTTGGGCATCCGAGCCCATCTGTTCCCCACGCTGCTGGATGACCAGTCGCGCCTGGAAGAGCTGCAGGCACGTTACGCGAACAACGCGCTGCTCTCGGCGCCAGGCTTTAAGCAGTTCTTCGACGGTGTGTCGAGCGAACACACGGCCTATCTCACCGAGCCCTATACCAACCCGCGCTTCCCGGGCGATCAGGGCCGTCTGACGGTTCCGGCTGAGCGCATGCGCAAACTGGTTCTGGCGGCCGCGGAGCGCGGTCACACCGTGCGCATCCACGTCATTGGTGACGGTGCGATTCATGCCGCGCTGGATATCTTCGAGGAAGCGGCCGACCTGTACGGCCTGCCCCAGCACGGCCATAACACACTCGAGCATCTGGAGAACCTCTTGCCCGAGGACATCGATCGTCTACGCAAGCTTAACGTCGTTGCCTCGAGCCAGCCCTGCCACATCACGCTCGACCCGGGTGGCCCGGAGCGCGACCTGGGCCTGGAACGCAGCCGCATCATGTGGCCGTTCGCAACTTATCAGCAGCGCGGCATCCGTCAAGCTTTCGGTACCGACAGCCCCATCACGGCCGTTACCAGCATGAACGTGCTCTACACGGCCATCACGCGCCAAGACCCTCGCAGCCACTGGCCCGAGGGCGGCTGGCTGCCGAGCGAGCGTATCGACGCGGCAACGGCCCTGCGCAACTACACCCTGGGCAGCGCCTATGCAGCGGGCGACGAGCAAAACCTCGGCAGCTTGGAGCCCGGCAAGTATGCCGACCTGGTAGTCCTGGACCAAAACCCGCTCACCATCGACCCCCAAGAACTGCAAGCCACCAAGGTTCAGGCGACCTACCTGGCAGGCAACCTCATCTACGAGCGTTAACCCCACATCTCACCCCTCAGTTGCGGTGAAATAGTCCCTAAAATCGGCCTTCAAGCCCAAAAACAGGAACTATTCCACCGCAACTTAAAAGAGCGCGTCTCAACAACGTGCCCCTTTCTTGTTCGCACCATCTGCATCGCCATTTTGCTGCACTGACTTTTCTGAATGCCGGGACCGAATTAGTTAACCTGCCTCCCGTGTGGCTCCGGAGGGGCGGGGCATAAGGTTTATCGCGAGTTCCGCACGAGCCGAAGGCCACTTAATGTGGCCTTCGTGCGAGCAGGACTGCCCGAGCAGGAAACCTTATGCCCCGCCCCTCCGGAGCCACACGGGAACCACCGCTAAGTTATCCCCCGGCATTCAGAAAATCTAAGTGCCAAAAAATAAGATTTTTTGACTCCGTGTTGTATAACCCGCCATTCGTGGGTACCATTCAACGCGTACGCAAACAAAAAGGGTTAATTCGCGTGGTATAACCGCGCGGCCCAAAAAGGAGGAGACAAGCATGTCGTCTTTGAAGCCGCTTGCAGATCGTGTTCTGGTCAAGCCCGACGAGGCCGAGCAGAAGACCGCTTCTGGTCTGTATATCGCCAGCAACGCCCAGGAGAAGCCGCAGCGTGGCACCATCGTTGCCGTTGGCGCCGGCAAGGTCAACGACAAAGGTGAGCGCATTCCCATGGACGTCAAGGTCGGTGACGTTGTCATCTACGGTAAGTTCGGTGGCAACGAGGTCAAGGTCGACGGCGAGAAGTATCTGCTGATGCGCGCCGACGACATCTACGCTGTCGTCGAGGCCTAGTCTCGTCGGAATCTCTGATTCGTCTTTGAACGCGCCTGCCGCATAGGACTCGGAAGCGGCGACGCGAGTCACATTTCTTTTGGAGGATTACCTACCATGGCAAAGAACATTACGTTCAACACCGATGCCCGCGCTAAGCTTGCCAAGGGCGTCAACACTCTGGCCGACGCCGTTACCGTCACCATGGGCCCCAAGGGTCGCTACGTTGCGCTGCAGCGCACGTTCGGTGCCCCGACCATCACCAACGACGGCGTTTCCGTCGCCAAGGAAATCGAGCTCGAGGACAACATCGAGAACATGGGTGCCCAGCTGGTGAAGGAGGTCGCCACCAAGACCAACGACACCGTGGGTGACGGCACCACCACCGCAACCCTGCTCGCTCAGGCCATCGTCAACGACGGCCTGCGCAACGTCGCCGCTGGCGCCAACCCGCTGGCCATTCGTCGCGGCATCGACAAGGCCGTTAACGCCGCCGTCGCCGAGATGAAGAAGCAGGCCAAGCCGGTCGAGACCAAGGAACAGATCGCTTCCGTCGGTACCATCTCCGCCGGTGACCCCGAGGTCGGCGAGAAGATCGCTGAGGCCATGGAGGTCGTGGGCAAGGACGGCGTCATCACCGTCGAGGATTCCCAGACGTTCGATATCACCATCGACACCGTCGAGGGCATGCAGTTCGACAAGGGCTATGTCTCCGCTTACTTCGTCACGGATAACGACCGCATGGAGGCCGTGATGAAGGATCCGTACATCCTCATCACCGACCAGAAGATCTCCAGCGTTCAGGACATTATGCCCGTTCTCGAGGCTGTCCAGCGCGCTGGCCGCGGCCTGCTCATCATCGCTGAGGACATCGACGGCGAGGCTCTGCCTACCCTGGTCCTCAACAAGATCCGTGGCGCCCTCAACGTCTGCGCCGTCAAGGCTCCGGGCTACGGCGATCGCCGCAAGCGCATCCTCGAGGACATCGCCGTCCTCACCG
>CAVALS010000041.1:0-4106 GCA_963589385.1 Bacteroidaceae bacterium | reverse complement strand
CAGCGCGGGTAATCTCGGCACGCGCGCCGTAGTTGACGGCAAGCGCCAGCGTCATGCCGGTGTGATTGGCGCACTCGACAAGACCTCGCTCAAAGACATCGCGGGTCTTCTTAGGCAGTGCGGAAATATCGCCCAAAAAGACAACGCGAACGTTTTCGCGCTTAAGCAGCGGCAACTCATCGATAAACGTCTTGGCAAACAAATGCATCAAAACGTTGACCTCATGCTGCGGACGATTCCAGTTTTCGGTGGAAAACGCATAGGCCGAAAGGACGTCGACACCCAAGCGCACGCATGCGGTAATGATCTCGCGCAGGGAGACGATACCCGCCTTGTGGCCCTCGGTGCGTGCAAGACCGCGCGACGTGGCCCAACGACCGTTACCGTCCATGATGCACGAGATATGGTGCGGAATGTTATTGAGGTCAAGGTCGGAAAAACCGACGCCCGCAGGGGCGTCGGCAAAGTACTCGACCAGTTTATGCTCGTCGTATTGCACCTTAGATCTCCATGACCTCGGCTTCTTTTTCCTTCAGAAGCTCCTCGACCTTGGCGACATACTCATCGGTGTGCTTCTGGACCTTGGCCTGCTCGCGACGGACATCGTCCTCGGTGAGCTCCTCATCGCGCTCGAGCTTGTTGTTGAAGTCGCGACGGATGTTACGGATAGACACCTTGGCCTGCTCGGCGTACTCGCGGCACTCCTTGACGAGCTCGCGACGACGCTCCTCGGTGGGAGCCGGGAACGGCAGACGAACGACGGTGCCATCAGAGTTGGGGGTAATACCCAGATCGGAAGCGCCGATGGCCTTGACGATAGCGTTGATGAGTGCCTTGTCCCACGGCTCGATGAGCAGCATGTGGGCCTCGGGGGTCTTGACGGCGGCAACCTGCGTGACCGGCGTGGGAACACCGTAATAATCGACGGTGATGTCGGACAGAATGTTGGCATTGGCGCGGCCGGTACGGACCTTGGAGAAGTTATGCTTGAGGGACTCGAGCGACTTGTCCATATGGGCGGTGATGTTCTCTGCCATGCTTAATCCTCCTGATAGACGAGCGTGCCGACGGGCTCACCCGAAAGCGCGCGCTTGACGGTGTCCTCGCCATCGATGTTGAGGACCAAAATCGGCATACGGTTATCCTGGCACAGTGCCGTAGCCGTGGAATCCATAACCTGCAGACCGCGGACGAGAACCTCGTGATAGGTAATCTTGTCAAAACGGACGGCATCGGCGCACTTGACGGGATCCTTGTCGTAGATGCCGTCAACCTTGGTGGCTTTAATCAGAATCTCGGCGCCGATCTCGCACGCACGAAGAGCCGCGGCGGTGTCGGTCGTAAAGTACGGATTGCCCGAACCGGCGGCAAAGATAACAACGTTGCCCTTGGAAAGGTGGTTGATGGCGCGACGGCGAATATAGGGCTCGCAGATCTCGTTCATCTGGATAGCGCTCATCACGCGGCAGGGAACATCGTTATGCTCGAAGGCATCCTGCAGGGCGAGCGCGTTCATAACGGTTGCCAGCATGCCCATGTAGTCGGCCTGAGCACGCTCCATGCCACCGGCAGCGCCGGCCATGCCGCGGAAAATATTGCCGCCGCCGACAACGACGCCGACCTCATGGCCAACGGCGAGCAGCTCCTTGACCTGCTTGGCAAGATGATCGGTAACCTTGGGGTCGATGCCATATTGGCCGTCGCCCATCAGCGCTTCGCCGGAAAGCTTAAGAAGCACGCGTTTATATCGGATGTCGGACAAAGCGATCCTCCTTTAATTAGACTCTCAATATGATATCAAAGGCTCTGATAAGAGCCATGAAAAAGCAGGCTGTGAGTAAAACCCACAGCCTGCTCATTACCAGCTACAAGAGCTTATTTACTCGCCACGGACCAGACGGTCAAAGGCAACGACGGTAATGGTGTCGCCGAGCTCCTTGGAGACCTGCTCAGCGTACTTCTTGATGGTGAGGGAGCTGTCCTTGATGAACTCCTGCTCGGTGAGCACGGACTGCTTGTAGAACTTCTCCAGACGGCCGACAGCCATCTTCTCCTGGATAGCCTCGGGCTTGCCGGACTCGGCAGCCTGGGCCATGTAGATCTGCTTCTCGTGCTCGACGGTCTCGGCCGGAACCTGATCGCGGGTAGCGCAGATCGGGGCGACGGCGGCAACCTGAAGGGCAACGTCGTGAGCGAAGGTCTTGAAGGATTCAGCCTGAGCGGTCTCAGCCTTCTCGAAGGCGAACTCGACGAGGACGCCGATCTTACCACCCATGTGGATGTAAGAAGCGAGCGCACCGTTCTCAGCCTTGCGGGCAGCGAAGCGGGAGATCTTCATGTTCTCGCCCATGATGTGAATCATCTCGGTGAGCTCGGAGGAAACGGTCTCCTCGCCCATCGGCTTCTCGAGCAGAGCGTCGACGTCAGCAGGCTCGGTGGTAGCGACAACCTCAGCGACCTTGGAAGCAAAGCCGGTGAACTTGGCGTTAGAGCCAACGAAGTCAGTCTCGCAGGAGAGCTCGAGCAGAGCGCCGGTCTTGCCATCCTCGGAGACGAACGCGGCGACAGCGCCCTCGTTGGTCTCACGGCCAGCCTTCTTGGCAGCCTTGGCAAGGCCGTTCTTACGCAGAACGTCGACAGCGGCGTCCATGTCGCCGTCAGCCTCGACGAGAGCCTTCTTGCACTCCATCATCGGGGAGTCGGTCATCTCGCGGAGCTGCTTGACCATAGCGGCGGTAATCTGGGCCATTGTGGTTCCTTTCAAAGAGATGAAAAAGAATTAACTAAGACTGATTTACTCGGCCTTGGGCTCAGCGGCCATCTCGGCCTCGGAGACCTGCTCCTTGCCGGAGCCAGCGAGGCAGGCGTCAGCCATGAGCTCGCACATAAGGGTGACAGCAGAGATAGCGTCATCGTTGCAGGGGATGCCGTACTCGACCTCGTCGGGATCGGAGTTGGTGTCGATCAGGGCGACGACGGGGATGTTCAGGCGCTGGGCCTCCTTGATGGCGTTCTCCTCGCGCTTGGTGTCGATGACGAAGAGAGCCTGGGGCAGACCCTTCATGTCGCGGGCGCCACCGAGGTTGGTCTGGAGCTTAGTGAGCTCCTTGCCGAGAACAGCCTGCTCCTTCTTGGGCAGAACAGCCATGCGGCCGTCCTCGACCATGGCCTCGAGCTCCTCCATGCGGTTGATGCGGGAGCGGATGGTGACGAAGTTGGTCAGCATGCCGCCGAGCCAACGCTGGTTGATGTAAGGCATGTTGGCGCGCTCAGCAGCGTTCTTGACGGCCTCCTGAGCCTGCTTCTTGGTGCCGACGAACAGCACGTTGCCACCCTTGGCGACGTTCTTGACGAAGGTGTAGGCCTGGTCGGCGTCGAGGATGGTCTGCTTGAGGTCGAGGATGTAGATGCCGTTGCGCTCACCGAAGATGAACGGCTTCATCTTGGGGTTCCAGCGACGGGTCTGGTGACCGAAGTGGCAGCCGGCCTCGAGCAGGGTGCGGATATTAATCTTGGTAGCCATGTTAAACCTCCTGTGGTTTGCCTCCGCGCGGGGTCATCCTCCAAAACCAACCCGGACATGTGCTACCAAAGCCCGGGCACCACGGTATGAAGTAGCCGCGCGTGCGTGATAAAAACATGTTGCCGTGAAGCAACCCGATGAATGATAGCAGGAATGCCTCTTCCTGCCAACCCGCAATCAAAACCACACACCTGAGTGCGGCGCGGGACGTGCCAGCCACTATTCGCCGCGGGGATGGGCTTGAGCCACAGCCCGCTTAAGCCGATCGGGTGTGAGATGCGTGTAGATCTGCGTCGTGGACAGGCTCGCATGACCTAGCAGCTCTTGAACCGAGCGCAGGTCCGCACCGCCCTCGAGCAAGTCGGTCGCAAAGGTATGGCGCATCGCATGCGGGGCGATGTCAGCCGGAATGCCGGCGAGCGTCGCCAGCGTATGGAACCGCCGCCGGAGCATCGCGGCGCTCATGCGATTGCCGCGCGCCGATATAAGCAGCGGATGCGGCCCGGTAGCGAGGTCGCGGCGCTTTGCCCGAGCGAGCAACTCCGGCCTCCCCTCTTCAATATAGAGACGCGTCACATCGAGC